>NZ_ATUL01000004.1:0-171007 GCF_000420185.1 Thioalkalivibrio sp. ALR17-21
ACGAACTGGCCACCGAAGAACCGCCCGAACTGCGCCACGACCCCGAGGCCCGGGAGGCCCACACCCGCCGGGTCCGGCAACTGCGGGCCTGGGTGCGCCAGCTCCCGCCCGAAGCCCTCGGGCCCCTGCTCTACACCCTGACCAGCGAGCCGAGTGCGTTTTCGGCGGGGGACGAAGGCTACTCGCCGGGGCAGAACAAAAAGGCCCCGGCGCGAACGCCGGGGCCCGATGACGGCCGGAAAGCCCGCGGGGCTTACAGGCTGTAGTACATGTCGAACTCGATCGGATGGGTGGTCATGCGCATGCGCGTGACGTCTTCCATCTTCAGGTCGATGTAGGCGTCGATCATGTCGTCGGTGAACACGCCGCCCTGGGTCAGGAATGCGCGGTCGCCGTCCAGCGCCTCCAGGGCCTGTTCCAGCGAATGGGCGACCTGCGGGATGCCCTTCTCTTCTTCCGGCGGCAGGTCGTAGAGGTTCTTGTCCATCGCGTCGCCGGGGTGGATCTTGTTCTGGATGCCGTCCAGGCCGGCCATCAGCATCGCGGCGAAGGCCAGGTAGGGGTTGGCGGTGGAGTCCGGGAAGCGCAGCTCGATCCGGCGCGCCTTCGGGTTCATCACGAACGGGATGCGCAGCGAGGCCGAGCGGTTACGGGCGGAGTAGGCCAGCATGACCGGCGCCTCGAAGCCCGGCACCAGACGCTTGTAGCTGTTGGTGGACGGGTTGGTGAAGGCATTCAGCGCGCGGGCGTGCTTGATGATGCCGCCGATGTAGTACAGCGCGGTCTCGGACAGGCCGCCGTAGAGGTCACCGGAGAACAGGTTCTTGCCGTCCTTGGACAGCGACTGGTGCACGTGCATGCCGGAGCCGTTGTCGCCGACGATCGGCTTGGGCATGAAGGTCGCGGTCTTGCCGTGGATGTGGGCCACGTTCTGCACCACGTACTTCAGGATCTGCACCTCGTCGGCCTTCTGCGTCAGGGTCGCCGGGCCCACGCCGATCTCGCACTGGCCGGCGGTGGCCACCTCGTGGTGGTGCACCTCGGTCTCCAGACCCATCTCGGTCATCACTTCACACATGGTGGAGCGGATGTCGTGCAGGCTGTCGACCGGCGGGACCGGGAAGTAGCCGCCCTTCACGCCCGGGCGGTGCCCGATGTTGCCGTCCTCGTAGACGCGCTCGGAGTTCCAGGACGCCTCCTGGGAGTCCACGCGGCAGTAGGAACCGGACAGGCTGGTACCCCACTTCACGTCGTCAAAGATGAAGAACTCGTTCTCCGGACCGAACAGCGCGGTGTCGGCGATGCCGGTGCTCTGCAGGTAGGCCTCGGCGCGGCGCGCCAGGGAGCGCGGGCAGCGGTCGTAGCCCTGCATGGTGGCCGGCTCGACCACGTCGCAGCGGATGTTCATGGTCATGTCTTCGAAGAACGGGTCGATCACGGCCGACTCGGCGTCCGGCATCAGGATCATGTCGGACTCGTTGATCCCCTTCCAACCGGAGATCGAGGAGCCGTCGAACATCTTGCCTTCCTCGAAGGTCTCTTCGTCGATGTCGTGGGCCGGCATGGTCACATGCTGTTCCTTGCCCTTGGAGTCGGTAAAGCGGAAGTCGACAAAGCGCACTTCCTTTTCCTTGATCTGGTTCAGCACGTCGGCTGCGGACATGGGGGTCTCCTTGGTCTTCACTTGAGTCTTCGATTTTGGCCGGCCGGCCTTTTGGCCCCTGCACGGCTTCGTGGGTCATTATGCAGGCATCATGCCATCCGGCCCGATTCGGCCCGGGCGCGCGAAAAACGGGCACCCCGGGTGCCGCGCCGCCTCCGTTTTGCACCATCATGGTGCCGTATATGCACCACGATGGTGCTTGCTGGGGTGTGCCGCACCTAATGAGTGCACGGACGATAGAGTAGCGTGACCTCGCCCAGCATGTCGCCCACCTGCGGGTGGCCGTGCAGCCGGTCGGCCAGGGCCCGGGCCCGCGCCTCCAGGTCCGGGGCCGCGGTTGCCCCGTCAAGGCGCAGGGTCAGCGTCATGTGCACCCGGCCGCCCAGGTAGTGCAGGGACAGGTGCTCCACCGCGTCCAGCTCCGGGGTGTCGGCCCAGGCCTCGCGCAGGGCCTCTACCAGTACCGGCCGTAACGGCAGCGTCGAGCTGCGCGCCTGCTCCGCGTCATTCTCCGGGTCCACGTGCACCGTGATGTCGTTGACCCGCTCATGCTCGTCGGTCACCGAATGGAACACCGCATCGGCGATCCGATGCCCCTCGGAGACCGAGATCATCGGCGCGACCTGGATGTGCACATCGGCCACCACGTCGCTGCCGTGGCGGCGGGTGCGCAGCATGTGCGCATCCTTCACCCCGGGCACGTCCAGGATGGTGCGGTGAATGCGATCCACCTTCTCCGGCTCCAGCGCGGTGTCGATCAGCTCCGCCGCGGCGCGCACGATCAGGCGCCCGGCGATATGCAGGATGAACAGGGCGACGATCAGCGCCGCCAGGGCGTCCGCCCACGGGAAGCCCGCCACCGCCGCACCCACGCCGACCAGTACGAACAGCGACGAGATTGCATCCGTACGGTGGTGCCAGGCATTGGCATCGAGCATCCGCGAGCGCAGGCGCTTCGCCACTCGGTGGGTGTACTGGTACAGGCCCTCCTTCGCGACCAGGGTCAGCGCGGCAAAGAAGATGGCCATATTGGCGGGACCGGTCATGGCCTCGGGGTCGACCAGCCGGCTGCCGGCTGCCCAGGCGATCCCCAGCCCCGCGGCTGCCAGAAAGACCCCGACGATCACCGTTGCGAGGGTCTCGATGCGGGCATGGCCGTACGGGTGGTCCTGGTCGGGGGACGCCGCAGCCTTGCGCGCGGCGAACAGCACGACACCGTCGGTGATCAGGTCCGACAGCGTATGCACGCCGTCCGCGACCAGCGCCTGCGAGTTCAGAAGCCAGCCGCTGAGCAGCTGCGCGACGGCGAGAAAGCTGTTCACGGTCGCGCCCACCAGTGTCACTCGGCGGGTGTCGCGGTAGCGCTGACCGTTCTCCGCGGTCACCGTCGGCTCCGAATTGGCGTGGGGCTCGCTCAGGGCGGTTCTCCCGAACCGGATCAAGCCTCCAGTATGGGCGCCTTCCCGGCTGGCGCAAAACCGTCTGCCGCCACAGGGAAGTGCCGACTCGCGCGGGCGTCTCCGCGTTTCGCGCTGACGCTGACGGTGGCCGAGGCTGGAGCCCGGCCGATATACTGTCCGCTTTGCCCTGACCCGGGATCCCGCATGGCGCACGAACGCACCCCGTCCAGCAGCAGCCCCACCTTCCAGGACCTGATCCGTCGCTTGCAGGACTACTGGAACGACCACGGCTGCGTGGTCCTGCAGCCCTACGACATGGAGATGGGGGCCGGCACCTTCCATCCGGCGACCTTCCTGCGCTCCATCGGGCCGGAGCCGTGGCGCGCGGCCTACGTGCAGCCCAGCCGCCGTCCTACCGACGGTCGCTATGGCGACAACCCCAACCGCCTGCAGCACTACTACCAGTTCCAAGTGCTGCTGAAGCCGTCGCCGCCGGACATCCAGGACCTCTACCTCGGCTCCCTGGAGGCGCTGGGCTTCGACACCCTCACCCACGACGTGCGCTTCGTCGAGGACAACTGGGAGTCGCCGACCCTTGGCGCCTGGGGCCTGGGCTGGGAGGTCTGGCTGAACGGCATGGAGGTCACCCAGTTCACCTACTTCCAGCAGGTCGGCGGGCTGGACTGCCATCCGGTCTCCGGCGAGATCACCTACGGCCTGGAGCGCCTGGCGATGTACCTGCAGGGGGTGGAGAGCGTATTCGACCTGGTCTGGACCGTCGGCCCGGACGGCCGCCCGGTGACCTACGGTGACGTCTACCACCAGAACGAGGTGGAGCAGTCCACCTACAACTTCGAGCATGCCGACCGCGACGCCCTGTTCGCCGCCTTCGATCAGCATGCGAACGAGAGCGACCGCATGATCGAGCTGGGCCTGCCGCTGCCGGCCTACGAGCAGATGCTGCGCGCCTCGCACAGCTTCAACCTGCTGGATGCGCGTGGCGCGATCTCGGTCACCGAGCGCCAGCGCTACATCCTGCGGGTGCGCGAGCTCTCCAGGAACGTGGCGCAGAAATACTATGAATCGCGCGAGGCCCTGGGCTTTCCGCTGTGCGCCCCGGGCGACACCGGCAAGTCCGACGCCGCCTGACGCCACCCGATACCGGGGCATACCCCGAACCCGTGCCCGCCGCCGCCCCGAACGGGCGCGCGGGCCCACCGGAACCCGACTGGACCGAACATGGACGAAGCCCGCGAACTTCTGATCGAACTCGGCACCGAGGAACTGCCCCCCACCGCGCTGGCACGCCTGCGCGACGCCCTGGCCGAAGGTCTGACCACCCGCCTGCGCGACGCCGGGCTGGAACCCGGCGAGCCCGAGGCCTTCGCCACGCCCCGACGCCTGGCCGTGCGTTTCCCCGCGGTGGCCGGCCGCCAGCCCGACCAGCTGCAGGAACGCCGCGGCCCGGCCGTGGCCGCCGCCTTCGACGACCAGGGCCAGCCGACCCGCGCGGCGCAGGGCTTCGCCTCCTCCTGCGGGGTGGAGGTCGAGCAACTGGAACGCGAGGACACCGGCAAGGGCGAATACCTGATCTTCCGCCGCATGCAGCCGGGCCAGGCCCTCGGCGAGCTGCTGCCGGAGATGCTGGCGGGGGCCCTGGAGCATCTGCCCACGCCCAAACGCATGCGCTGGGGCGAGAGCACCACGGAATTCGTGCGCCCGGTGCACTGGCTGGTGGTGCTGCACGGACCCGACGTCCTGCCGATGACGGTGCTGGAACAGGATGCCGGCCGCCACACGCGCGGCCACCGTTTCCACCACCCGGCCCCGCTGGAGCTCGCCAGCCCCGCGGACTACGCCGACAGGCTGCGCGCCGAGGGCCGCGTCGAGCCCTCGTTCGAGTCCCGTCGCGAACGCATCCTGGAGCAGGTCCACGCCACCGCCCGCGAGCTGGGCGGGCGCGCGCTGGTCGACCCGGACATGCTGGACGAGGTCACCGCGCTGGTGGAATGGCCGGTGGCGCTGGGCGGCAGCTTCGACCGGCGTTTCCTCGAGGTCCCGCAGGAGGCGCTGATCTCCACCATGCAGGACAACCAGAAATACTTCCCGGTGGTGGACGAGGCCGGCCGCCTGCAGCCGCATTTCATCGTCGTCAGCAACATCGAGTCGCGCGATCCCGAAGCAGTACGCGATGGCAACGAGCGCGTGCTGCGCCCGCGCTTCGCGGATGCCGAATTCTTCTGGGAGCAGGACCGCAAGCACCGCCTGGAAGAACGCCTCGACGAGCTCGGCTCGGTAGTCTTCGAGAAGCGCCTGGGCACCCTGCGCGACAAGTCGCAGCGCCTGGAGGCGCTGATGCAGCGCCTCGCCGGCCTGATGGACCTGGATGCGCAGCAGGCGGCGCGCGCCGCGCGGCTGTGCAAATGCGATCTGCTGACCCGGATGGTGTTCGAGTTCACCGAACTGCAGGGCACCATGGGGCGCTATTACGCGCTGCACGACCGCGAGGACGAGGCCGTCGCCGACGCGATCGAGCAGCACTACTGGCCGCGCCAGTCCGGCTCGGAGCTGCCGGACGGCCCGCTGGCCCAGGCCCTGGCGCTGGCCGACCGCCTCGACACCCTGGTCGGGATCTTCGCCATCGGCAAGCAGCCCAGCGGCACCAAGGACCCGTTCGCGCTGCGCCGGGCCGCGCTGGGGCTGGTGCGCATCCTGGTCGAACGCGAACTCCCGCTCGCCCTGACCCCGCTGCTCGCAGCCGCCGCCGAACCGATCCGCGAGCGCGTAACGGAGGCCGACGAGGCGGTGGAGCCGGTGCGCGAATACATCGTGGAGCGCCTGCGCGGCTACCTGCTGGAACAGGGCCATGCCCACGAGACCATCGAGGCCGTAGCCGCCATCGCCCCCGACGAACCGCTCGACTTCGCGAACCGCGTGCGGGCGGTCTCGCAGTTCCGCGATCGCCCCGAGGCCGGGGCCCTGGCCGCCGCCAACAAACGGATCCACAACCTGCTGCGCAAGGCCGGGGACGAGGCCGCCGGAACGCTGGAGCCCGAGGCCCTGGTGGCCGACGAGGAGCACCAGCTGCATCAGGGCCTGCTGGCGGTGCGCCCGGCGGTGGACGCGGCAGTGGCCGACGGCGACTACGTGCGCGCCCTGGGCGAGCTCGCCGGCCTGCGCGAGCGCGTGGACCGCTTCTTCGACGGGGTGATGGTGATGGCCGAGGACCCCGCCGAACGCCGCAACCGCCTGGCGCTGCTGCGGGAACTGCGTCAGGCCTTCGAGACCGTGGCGGATATCGGGCGGCTGGCCACCGGCTGAAGGAGACGGGCGATGCGCTATCTGCGGGCACTCCTGTTTCAGGCGGGGCTGATCACCTCCTCGCTGGTCTACGGCCTGGTGATGCCGCTGCTGATCTGGCCGCTGCCGCACGAGCGGCGCTACCGTATCCTGATCCAGTGGGGCCGCTTCAACATCTGGTGGCTGCGGGTGACCTGCGGGGTGCGCTACCGGGTTCGCGGCCTGGAACACGTCGACACCTCGCGCCCCCACGTGGTGATGTCCAAGCATCAGTCGGCGTGGGAGACGCTCGCGTTCGTGTCGATCTTCCCGCGCCAGACCTGGGTGCTCAAGCGCGAGCTGATGCGCATCCCGCTGTTTGGCTGGGCCCTGGCCATGCTCCAGCCGGTACCGATCGACCGCAGTGCCGGTCGCCAGGCCCTGGAGGGCCTCCTCAAGGAGGGCAAGAAACGCCTGGACCAGGGCCTGTGGGTGATCGTGTTCCCCGAGGGCACGCGCGTAAATCCCGGGGAAAAGGGACGCTACCGTCAGGGCGGCGCGCAGCTCGCCGCGCGCGGCGGTTACCCGGTGCTGCCGGTGGCCCTGAACTCCGGTACGTACTGGCCGCGGCGCGGGATCCTGCGCCATCCGGGGACCATCGAGGTCTCGGTGGGGCCACCGATCGAGACGCAGGGCCGTTCGGCTGCCGAGGTGCTGGCGCTGACCGAGGACTGGATCGAAAGCGAGATGGCCACGCTCGAACCCCGCGAGGGGGCTTCCCCGCGGGAACAGTGACCCGGTGGCCCGGCGGCCCTGCGGCCCTGCGATCCCCCGCCGGATTCCCGCCCAAATTGCGCACGGGGCAGGAAGCCCGCAATCTTCCCGGCTACACCCCAGAGGAACCCGGAGACGCCTGCATGTCCGCTTCCCCCGGAACGATCGGTCCGGCACTGGTCGAACTGCGCGAACGCAATATCCACCGCGTCGGCCACGACGAGCCAGCGGTCTGGCTGATCGACGACCGCGAGATGGGCGGGATCCTGGTGAACGCCCCGCCGTTTTCGGACGCCCTGCTGCAGGAGCTGCGCGCGCTCACCGAGCCGCGGTGGCTGTTCCTGCCCAGCCACCGCGGCGCGCGCGACCTCGACGCCTGGCGCGAGGCCGGACTGGAGGTGCTGGCCTACGAGGCCGAGGCACCCGCGATCCGCGCCGCCGGCGGCACCGTGGATACCCCGTTCAACCGCAAGCAGCGCCTGTCGCGCACCATCGACTTCCTGCCGATGGGCGGCGTCACCGAGGGGACCTGTGCCCTGCGGATCAAGAACCTGCCGGGCGCGATCTTCTTCGGGCCCGCGCTCACCCCGGGGGAGGATGGCTGGCCGACCGTGATCCCGGAAGCCACCGACCATTCGGCCGAGGCCCGGCTGTTCGGCTCGCTGGGGATCAAGGACCTGAAATTCGCCTGGGCGTTCTGCGACCGCCACGACCCGGAGACCACGCAAATCGGACCGGACGCCGACCAGCACATCCACGCGCGGGTGGAGGCCCTGTTCGAGGACTGACGCCGCGCCGAGCCGCGTGCCCCTCTCAGTCGGCGCGCCGGCCCGCCGGGCAGTCCGGGGCGGGGTCGCATGCCCCGTCGGGGGACGGGGCCGCCCGCTCCAGCGTCCGCAGGGTCGGGGCATACGGGGATGCGTCCTCGCCCCCGCTCAGCGCCACCGCGCAGGCGGCCGCCGCCCGGGCGGGTTCCGTGCAGTCCCGCGCCAGCAGGACATGGGCGAGGTTGTTCCAGGCCACATCCACCTCGGGGGCGCGCTCGATCAGCTCGCGCAGCGGAGACTCGGCCGCCTCGGGATCATCCTGCGCCATCGCCACGTTGGCCAGACCGACATAGGCCACCGGGTGATCGGGCCATTCGTCGATCGCCGTGCGGTAACCCGTGGCCGCGGCCGCCAGTGCGCCGGTGACCTCGAGTTCGTTGACCGCGCGCAGCCAGTTCAGGGGCTCTGCGGTAGCCGACAGCTCGTCCGGCGCCACGGGGATAAAGGCCCAGCGCTCGCCGCGCGACCAGGTCCGCTCGAAACGGGCGAACTCGTTCACGTGGCGTTCGTGGGTCCCGCTGCGCAGGATGATCTCGCCCGCCTCCAGGTCGTAGCCGATGACCACGGCGAAATGCCATTCCGGGAACATGCCGAGCCCGAGGTTCTGGAACACCACCACCGGATGGCCGGCGGCGACCTCGCGCAGGATCGCTTCCAGATCCGGCTCCAGGCGGTATGCCAGCAGGTCGTGTGCCCGCACCGCCGCACGCATCTCGGCCTGCAGGGTGCCCTCGCGGGCGGGGAGGTAGACCTCGTCGATCAGCCCTTGCAGCGACACGTCCAGACCGCGCCCCTCGAGCACCGTGGCCAGCGCGGCCGGGCCGCACTGGTAATCCTCCTGCGGGTGGAACGGGGTGTCGCGCAGTTCGACGCGTGGCGGCAGATCCGGGAGGGCCTCAGGTCCGCCGGCCAGGTCACGGCTCTGCGGCGCGGTGGCACAGCCCGTCAGCAGCAACGCCAGCAGCGCGGCGGCCAGCACTCCCCCGACCCCGCCGCGCCAGTGCGCCGCGGGGTGTGCACCTCCCGAACTCTGCATCGAAGGGTCAGCGATCGCGTGACTGCACGAACGGGAACACGTCGGTCACGCCCAGGGCATCGGTGATCACGAACACCACGAAGACGATGGCCAGCACGCCCAGAACTCCGGTAGCCCCCACCGGCTCGGAATCCATGCGTGCCTCCAGCTCCGCCAGCTCGTCATCGGTAAGCCGGGCCACCCGCTCGCGGGCCTGCTCCGGATCCACGCCCATGGCGATCAGCTGCTCCTGCACCGCCGCCTCGTCCAGGCGCTCCAGCAGTTCGGCCCGGGTGTCCTCGGACTGCGTCTGATCGATCAGTGAACGGGTATCCACCATGTGGCCGGTGCCGGCCTCGGCCCGCTCGCCGGTTTCAGCCAGCGCGGGGGTCACCGGCAACAGGGCAAGCCCCAGCGCGAGAAGACCGGCCAGCAAACCGGAGCCGGACGGGACGAAGCGAGTACTTGTAACGATCGAGTTTGTCATGGACAGCCTCCTCGAAGGCACGGGTTGGCCCCCCCACAACTTTCATCCTACGCCCATCAGGCGCCACGCCAAGCCCTCGAGCCTCCGGAAGTGCTCAGTCGTGATCCACTTCGAATGATGGGCACCGTTTCGGCAGCAATTCGCCGCGGATGCGGGGGTAGGCCGGCAACCCGCGTTCGAACGGCGGCTGGTCCTCTCCCTGGATCAGTGGACGCAGATAGTCGCGCGCGGCCTGGGTGATGCCGTAGCCGTCCGGGGTGATGTATTCGCGCGGCATGCCCTGCTCGATGTCGGCCACGCTCTCCAGCGAGGTCCGCCCCATGCGCCAGCGGTAGGGCTGGGTGGAATCCCGCTGGATGATCGGCATGAAGCTGTGGTGGCCGGCCACCACGCCTTCCACGGCTGCACGCCCGCACGCGTAGGCCTGGTCCACGTCCACCTTCGACGCGATGTGGCGGGCGGCCCGCTGGATGTAGTCCACCACCGCCCAGTGGAGCTTGTGCCCCGTCTTCTCGCGGATCAGCTCGGACAGGCGCGGCGCGGCGCCGCCCAGCTGGGTATAGGCATAGACATCGTGGCTCTGCGCTACCGAGAACAGGCTGCCGTCGGGGTTCTTCAGGCCCTCGGAAACCACCACCACGCAGTAGCCGTGGCGCTCGATGGTGCGGTTGAGGTGTTCCATGAAGTCCGCCTCCTCGAACGGGATCTCGGCGAACAGGATCAGCATCGGCGGCTGGCCGTCGAACTCCTGGGCCAGTGCCGCGGCGGCCGCCAGCCAGCCGGCATGCCGGCCCATCACCTCGAGGATGAAGACCTTGGTCGAGCTGGTATGCATGGACTCCACGTCCAGGCTGGCCTCGCGCACGGTGGTGGCGATGAACTTGGCGGCGGAGCCGAAACCCGGACTGGTATCGGTGATCGCGAGGTCGTTGTCGATGGTCTTGGGCACACCCACCGCGGTGATCGGGTAGCCCATGCGGTCCCCCATCTTCGCGACCTTGAGGGCAGTATCCATGGAGCCGCCGCCCCCGTTGTAAAAGAAATAGCCGATATCGTGGGCGCGGAAGACCTCCACCAGTCGTTCGTACTGCTCGGGATGGGTTTCCGGATCGCCCAGGTCGAAGCGGCAGGACCCGAACGCCCCGCCGGGCGTGTGCCTCAGTGCCTGCAGGGTCAGCGGATCCTCGTGGTCGAGGTCGATCAGCTCCTCGCGCAGCACGCCGAGGATCCCGTCGCGCGCGGCGTAGATCCGTCCGAAATGGGCCGGGTGCCCCCGAACGGCCTCGATCACCCCCCAGGCACTGGCGTTGATGACAGCGGTAACCCCGCCAGACTGGGCGTACAAAGCGTTCTGCGGCATGCCTTTCTCCCTGGATTTCGCTGCATTCGGACCCGCATCGGCCCCCGCGCCGGCATTTGCTACACTATCCCGGTTAAGACCCGGGCCGGGGTGGCGGGTTCGGCCGCCCTCGCGGCAGCCTCTGCCCCAAGAGTGCCCCGAGGTCGCACGGACTCACAACCATCAGGATCGGCAAAATGCATATCGGCACGACACTGACCAACTACATCATCGAAACCCAGCGCGGCATCCAGGGCGCCACCGGCGAGTTCACCGGACTGCTCAACGACATCGCCACCGCCTGCAAGAAGATCTCGGCCCTGGTCGACAAGGGCGACCTGGTCGGCGTCCTCGGCTCGGCCGGTTCCGAGAACGTGCAGGGCGAGACCCAGAAGAAGCTGGACGTGATCACCAACGAGGTGTTCATCGAGGCGCTGTCGCACAACGGTCATGTCGCCGGCCTGGCGTCCGAGGAGATGGACGAGATCCTCGAGCTGCCCAAGGACGCCCCGCGTGGCCACTACCTGGTGCTGTTCGACCCGCTGGACGGCTCCTCCAACATCGACGTGAACGTCTCCGTCGGCACCATCTTCTCCATCCTGAAGGCCCCGGAAGGCGTGCAGGATCCGAAGACCGAGGACTTCCTGCAGCCCGGTACCACCCAGGTGGCCGCCGGCTACTGCCTGTACGGTCCGTCCACCATGATGGTGCTGACCACCGGCCAGGGCGTGAACATGTTCACCCTGGACAAGGACTTCGGCGAGTTCCTGCTGACCAAGGAAAAGGTCCACATCCCCGAGGACACCCAGGAGTTCGCCATCAACATGTCGAACATGCGGTTCTGGGAAGCCCCGATCAAGCGCTACGTCGACGAGTGCCTGGCCGGCAAGGAAGGCGCGCTGGGCAAGGACTACAACATGCGCTGGGTCGCCTCCATGGTCGCCGAGGTGCACCGCATTCTGTCGCGCGGCGGCATCTTCATGTACCCGCTGGACTCCAAGACCACCGCCAAGGGTCAGGAAGGCAAGCTGCGCCTGATGTACGAGGCCAACCCGATGAGCTACATCGTCGAGCAGGCCGGCGGTGCCTCCACCACCGGGCGCCAGCGCATCATGGATCTCCCGCCGAAGGACATCCACCAGCGCGTGCCGGTGGTGCTGGGCGCGAAGAACGACGTGGAGCGCGTGACCCGCTACCACAACGAGGGCTGACCGGCCCGGCGGCCGCGAGGACTTCGCGGCCCGCCGACCCGGCATTGCAGGGCCCGGCCCCTTCGGGGGACCGGGCCTTTTTTGCTGGCCCGTACGGAGGTTCGGGCCGCGCGAGAGCCACCGCCGGCTGGCAGCCCGTGACGCCGATCGGCCGGAGGGCCGGCCTCCTACGGGTCAGGCATCAACCGCGGCAGGAGGCGAGCCCCCTCGCCGATCAGGCCCGGGGAGGCATCAACCGGTGGGAGGCGAGCCCTCTCGCCGATCCGGCCCGAGGAGGCATCAACCGGTGGGAGGCGAGCCCTCTCGCCGATCCGGCACGAGGGTCAGGTGATGACCGCCTCGGTGTCCTTCTCGATATCGAACTGCAGAACCGACAGGGCCTCGTCGTACTTGTCCAGCAGATCCGCGCGGTCGCGGCCGCCGATGAACACGTTGGCGATCTCGAAGCTGTACATGTCCTGGCCCTGAAGGTCCTTGAGGTGCTGGCCGGGCCGCACCGGGATCTTCACCTCGGTGCCGGGCTGGCGGGACTTGAGCCGGGTAACGGCCTCGGCACTGGGGATCCGCCGCACGCGGCCGCTCTCGTGCGTGCGGAACATGAAATGCGCGGCCACGTTGAACTCGCCGTTGCGCTCCATCGGCCGCGGCTTGCGTCCCAGCGCCAGGTCCACCATAACGGAGTGGTGCGAGATGCCGTGCACCTTTTCGAAGATGTCGGAATGAGCCTGGGAGATGCGCGGGTTGATCTCCAGCAGCCACACCTGATCGCCGGTCTGGTCGTAGTAGAACTCGGCGTTGAACGGCGAATTGTCCAGGCCGGTTTGCTGCACCGCCAGGCGCGCGAGATCCATCATGCGGTGCTGGATCTCCAGCGGCAGCGAGGACGGGTATTCGTAGCGCGAGAACGAGGAGCCGTCCTGCTCGGTCACCGAATCGACCACACCGTAGACATTCACCTGCCCGTTGTAGCTGTATCCCTCGAGGGTGCACTGCCAGCCGCCGATGGGTGATTCAGCCACGAAGCTCTCGGGCATCTCGGCGATTTCCGGCGGCGCGCCGGAGCGCTGCATCAGCCAGGCGAAGGGCGCGCCGATGAAGCCACCCTTCTCGCGGCAGATCGGCATGACGGAGCGGAACTGGCGCTCGTCGTTGATCTGGAAGGCGAGGAACGAACGGAACGACTTGATCGGCTTGATCCAGAACGGCGGCAGCATGCCGAGCTTCGACCACGCTTCCTCGTCGTGCGGATCGAAGGCCTGAAAGCGCGGGATATGCTCGGGGATGACCTTGCGCTGTTCCAGCCGGCTCCAGTACTTGTGCTCGCACTTGAGCACGGCTTCCAGCGAGGGCCCGGGCACGCCGAAGCGCTCGGCCAGCAACGGGACCATCACGGTGCCGGGGAAGTCGTAGAAGCTCACGATGGCGTCCACCGGGACCCCGGCCCGCTGGATACGCGCGGCCGCACGTTCCAGCAGGTCGCCCATATCGAAGGCATCGACGTTACGGATGTCGGCGAAATCCAGCGCCGCGTGGAATTCGCACTCGGCGGCCTGGGGCAGGCGTTCCAGCTTGGCCCGGTTGAAGTCGTCCATACCGACCACAAAGACGTGTTTCTTCTCGCTCATGTCGCTCCTCCCGGTTTCCCGGTGTTCGCCGGACCGCTTCAGATCAGGTCGCGCGGGATGCTCTCGTCCCAGCTCTGCGCGTAGACGCGCACGTCACCCTCGTAGGCATCCAGGGTGGCGCGGATCCGGAAGGTGTCGGGGGTAGAGGTGAGCACCGTGCGGGTCACGGTGCGCACCGACCAGTCATCCCGCCGGAAATGCCGGGTCTGCACCACCTCGCCCCGCACGGTGTCGTAGGACTCGCTGCGGTAGCTGTAGCGTTCGTGCACCTCGCGGCCGTAGACCAGTCCGTTGTCGTGGAGCTGCAACACGGGGTCGTTGTTGATCACGTTCAGGGCGACCTCATTGGTCGCCAGGTTGTGCTCGGTCTTCCATTCGCGATGGGCCGGGGCCAGCAGGGTATGCCCCGGGGTGGGGGCATGCCGCGGCTCGCCGAGATCCCGCGGGACAGGGGTATCGGCGCCGGCCCGGCGTTCCGGCAGATGCAGGCAGCAACCTTCCAGATGCAGGGTCAGACGTGCGGGTTCCGGTGCCGGCCACGCCAGCGGCCAGTAGGAACTGGAGATCGACAGGCGAATACGATGGCCGCGACGGAACCGCTGGGCCACCTCGTTCAGCCGGAAGCGGACACGGTAGCGCTGCCCGGGCTCCAGCGGCTGCGGTTCCTCGTGCCCGTCGCGATGCGTCAGATTGCGGATACCGAAAGTCACCCGCGTGGCCCGGTCCTCCGGGTCCACGTCGGACAGGCGCGCGGCGACCTGGGCCACCGGACGATCGGCCTCGATCTCCAGCTCCAGCTCGGTGTCCCCCAGCAGGTCGAAATCCTGTTCCAGCGGATCGGTCTCGAACACCAGGGCGCCGCCGTCCTCCAGGCGCTGATCCGAAGGCAGGTCGGTGGTCTCGGCGTAGGAACACCACTTGCCGGCGAACAGCCCCACGCTCAGCGGACTGCGGATGGTCAGGGTTTCCGCTTCGTCGGTGCGTTCGCCGCCGGCGACCAGGCGCCCCCGGGCCAGACCGAATTCGTGGTAGTGGATGCCGGGGCTGGGCCAGCACTGCTCGGCGACCCACTCACCGGTGATCTCCGGCACCAGCGGGCTGCGCGCGTCGTGCAGCCACAAGCGCGCCATCGGATCGGAATCGACGCCACGGTCGATGCCCTTGAGCCAGTGGTCCCACCAGCGCACGCATTCGCCGAGGAAGTCGATGGTCGGTCCGGGGCCGCCCATGTGCGGATACTTGTGGCCCCAGGGCCCCACCAGCCCGGCGCGCGGTACCTGCAGGTGCTCGAGCAGGCGGAACACCGTATTGGAGTAGCCGTCGGCCCAGCCGCTGACCGCCATCACCGGGACCTGGATGGCGCTGTAGTCCTCGCACACGGATGCGTGCTTCCAGTAATCATCGCGGCGCTGATGCTCCAGCCATTTGCGGATCCACAGGCCGGAACCCTCCAGGCGCTCGCGCCACATGTCGCGCCAGCGATCCTCGCCGACCACCCGCGGGTCCGGCGGGCAGGAGTTGAAGCCGAACATGGTCGACGCCCAGGACAGGTTGTCCGTCAGCAGGCAGCCTCCCATGTAGTGCACATCGTCGGCGTAGCGGTCGTCCGAGGAACACACCGAGATCACCGCCCCCAGCTCCGGGGGCTGGAGGGCCGCCAGCTGCAGCCCGTTGAAGCCGCCCCAGGACAGACCGAACAGGCCGACCTTGCCCGAACACCACGGCTGCTGCGCGATCCAGCGGATCACCTCCAGGCCGTCTTCCAGTTCCTGCTGCAGGTATTCGTCGGGCAGCACCCCGTCAGAATCACCGCTGCCGCGCAGGTCGACACGCACCCCCGCGTAGCCGTTGCGCGCGAAGAAGCCATGGACTTCTGCATCCCGCAGGGCCTTGTGGTCGTTCTTGCGATACGGGATGTACTCGAGGATCGCGGGGACCGGGTTGTCCCCGGCATCCTCCGGCAGCCAGATGCGTGCAGCCAGGTGGCAGCCGTCGCTCAGCGTGATCCAGGTGTTTTCGATGAGCTTTACGCCGTCGACCTCGTGCATGCTGTTGACCTCCATGCCGTGGCGGCATCCTTACCGGAGATATATTAGCCGGGCCGGCGAAAATCAAGCGCTGCGTCCGCAATGCGGCGCGGCTTCACACCAGGCGGCCGGGCAACTCCTCGTGACCCTCCGGATCGCGCGAGAGCACCTGCAGATTCCGGACCGTGGTTTCGGCAATCCCGGTCAGGCCCTCGTGGGTCAGGAACGCCTGATGCCCGGTGACCAGCACGTTGTCGCGCTGCGTCAGGCGCACCAGCCGTTCGTCGGGTACGCCACCCTCGGTCCCGGACCAGTCACGGAAGAACACCGGACCCTCGTCCTCGTAGACGTCCAGGGCTGCCGCGTCCAGCTGCCCGGAATCCAGCGCCGCCTCCAACGCGTCGGTATCCACCAGGGGGCCACGGGCCGTGTTGATCAGGATCGCGCCGCGGGGCATGCGGGCCAGCGTGTCGGCGTTGATCAGGTGCCGGTTGTCGCGCGTCAGCGGGCACATCAGGCAGACCACGTCGGATTCGCTCAGCAGACCGTCGAGATCGGTGTAGGTCACGCCGGCGGCCTGCAGCTCCGGATCGGGGTACGGGTCCATCGCCCGGACCCGGGCCCCGAAACCCTGCATGATTCGGCAGAAGATCGCCCCGATCTTGCCGGTACCAATCACGCCCACGTTGCGCTGCGCGACGTCGAAGCCGGCCAGGTGATTCAGGCGGAAATCGCCGCGCCGGGTGCGCTGCCAGGCGAAATGGGTATGCCGGTTCAGCGTCATCAGCAGAGCCACCGCATGCTCGGCGATCGCACTGGGCGAATACGCCGGCACCCGGCCTGCTCGCATGCCCAGGGAGGCGGCATGCTCGTGATCCAGGTTGTCGTGTCCCGAACAGCGCAGGGCGATCACGCGGATGCCCAGCGCATGCAGGCCGTCCAGAGTGGCCGCACCCAGATCGTCGTTGGTGAACGCACACACCGCATCCGCGCCGGCCGCATCGTTGACCGACTCCGGGGTCAAGCGACGTTCGTCCATCACGGGCTCCATCCCCGCCTCGCGCATTAACGGCACGAGGTGTTCATGGTCATGCTGCTGGGCGCTGAATACGGCCACCTTCATCCGGAATCCTCCTGCGACTGGTTGCTTTGACGTGTGCAGGATCGCACACCCGGACCCCGGCCGTGTCAGCGGCCAGGGCGCCAGACCACGGTCGCGCGATGGCCAGACTTGCCCGGGCGGACGGGTAGAACCTGCGTCGCATTTGGCGCACCATGGACACTGACCGACCGGACCGCAGCGACGGGCCGGACGGGACGGGATTCACCGGAGGGATTCCATGGAAGTGATCGCACCACAAGCCGTGGATACGCTGATCCGCCTGCTGGCCGGTGATGGCTACGAGGTGGTGGGGCCGACACGGCGCGACGGCGCGATCGTCTACGACCGGGTGGGCGGCCTCGAGGACCTGCCGGTGGGCTGGACCGACGAGCAGGCCCCCGGGCACTACCGCCTGCGCGAACGCGACGACGACGCGCTGTTCGGCTACGTGGTCGGGCCGCATTCCTGGAAGAAATACCTGTTCCCGCCCGAGACCCTGTTCCGGCTGACCCGCCAGCCGGACGGGAGCTTCGTGACCGAGCCCGGCACCTCCGACGCGCCGCGCCGTGCCTTCATCGGCATGCGCGCCTGCGAGTTGGCGGCGATCGACGTGCAGGACCGGGTGTTCCTCGGCCAGGCGGTGCAGGACCGCGGCTATGCCGCCCGTCGGCGGGACTTGTTCATGGTCGCGGTCAGTTGTGCCGAGCCGGGCGGAACCTGCTTCTGCGCCTCCATGGACACCGGCCCGCGCGCCCGCGAGGGATTCGACCTGGCGCTGACCGAGGTGATCGACGCCACGCAGCATTTCCTGGTCGCCGAGGCCGGGTCCGACGCCGGGCGCGCGATGCTCGACCGGCTGGAGCCGCGCCCGGCCTCGGACGCCGAGCAGGCCGCGGCCGAACAGGTGTGGGCCGAGGCCCCGAAAAAGATGGGCCGGAGCATGCCCGGCGACGCCCGCGAGGTACTGAACCGGGCCTTCGAACACCCGCGCTGGGAGGAAACCGCCGAGCGCTGCCTGTCCTGCTCCAACTGCACCCTGGTCTGCCCTACCTGCTTCTGCTCGCAGGTCGAGGAGGTGCCGGACCTGGAAGGCCAGCGCACCGAACGCGTGCGGCGCTGGGATTCCTGCTTCAACCAGGAACACTCGCACCTGGTCGGCGGGCCACACCGCGAGTCCGTGGCCGCGCGCTATCGCCAGTGGATCACCCACAAGCTGGCCACCTGGCATGACCAGTTCGGCACCTCCGGCTGTGTAGGCTGCGGGCGCTGCATCACCTGGTGCCCGGTGGGGATCGACATCACCGAGGAAGTCACCGCGGTGCGCCGCGATCCGGAGGGCCGGGGATGAACGAGCTGCTGGCCATCATCGAGAAAGAGCCCTTCTTCGAGGATATGGCGCCGGAGCACCGGCGCCTGCTGGCGGCCTGCGCGGCGAAGTGCAGCTATACGGCCGGCACCCGGCTGATGCGCGACCACGAGCCGACCGAGACCTTCTGGCTGATCCGCGAAGGCCAGGTCGCGCTGGAGAGCCCGCTGCGGGAAGGCAACGTGGCGTTCCAGACCGTCGGGCCCGGGGACATCCTCGGCTGGTCCTGGCTGCTGCCGCCCTATCGCGCCAGCTACGACGCGCGGGCGGTGACCGACATCCATACCCTGCGCTTCGATGCCGGCGTGCTGCGCGAACGTATGGAGGCCGACCCGGCGTTCGGCTACGTGCTGATGAAGCACTTCGCCGCGCTGATCGTGCAACGCCTGCAGGCGGCGCGGTTGCAGGCGCTGGACATCTACAGCCACGGAGGGCCCGGGCATGGCAACTGACGCGGCTGCAACCCTGCCGGACCAGGCGATGGCACCAGAGCCATGGCGCATCCACTCGGTGCGCCGCGACGTGGCCAGCAACGAGGTGTTCAGCTGGACGCTGTACCCCGAGCCGGGGGTGGAGCCCGACGCCGCGCCGGCACCCGGGCAGTTCAACATGCTCTACCTGTTCGGCGTGGGCGAGGTGCCGATCTCGGTCTCCGCGATCACCGACGACGGCGGCATCGTGCACACCATCCGCGCGGTGGGCAGCGTGACCCGCGCGATGCAGGATCTGGAGGCCAGCGCGGTGGTTGGTCTGCGCGGGCCGTTCGGCACGGCCTGGCCGCTGGAGCAGGCGCGCGGGCGCGACCTGGTGCTGGTCGCCGGCGGCATCGGCCTGGCGCCGCTGCGGCCGGTGATCCACGCGGCGCTGGAACGCCGTTCGGAGTTCGGGCGCGTGGTGGTCTGTTACGGCGCGCGCTCGCCCGGCGACATGATCTTCCGCGACGAGCTGGACGCCTGGACGGCGCGCGATGATGTGGATCTGCGCATCACCGTGGATCGCGGCACCGCCGCCTGGCGCGGCGATGTCGGCGTGGTCACCCAGCTGGTCGATCGCGGCGGCTTCGACCGGCGCAACACCCTGGCGATGGTCTGCGGCCCGGAGGTGATGATGCGCTTCACCGCGTCCTCGCTGGAGCGCCGCGGGCTGAAGCCGGAAGACATCTACGTGTCCATGGAGCGCAACATGCGCTGCGCGGTGGGCTTTTGCGGCCACTGCCAGATCGGGTCGCACTTCGTCTGCCGTGACGGCCCCGTGTTCCCCTACCCGGTGATGGAACCGGCCTTCCGGGTACGCGAGCTATGAGTCGGGAAAAGCCCACCCTCGCGGTGTTCAAGTTCGCCTCCTGCGACGGCTGCCAGCTCAGCCTGCTGGACTGCGAGGACGAGCTGCTGGCGGTCACCGACCGCATCCGGATCGCGCACTTCCCCGAGGCCACGCGCACCCGCATCGACGGGCCGTGGGACCTGACACTGGTGGAGGGCTCGATCACCACGCCGCAGGCGGCGGAGGAGATCCGCGAGATCCGCCGCGCATCGAAGTTCCTCGTGACCATCGGCGCCTGCGCCACCACCGGCGGCATCCAGGCCCTGCGCAACTTCGCGGATGTCGAAGAATTCACCCGCCAGGTCTACGCCCACCCGGAATACATCGAGACCCTGGCCACCTCGGATGCCATCAGCCAGCACGTACCGGTGGACTTCGAGCTGCGCGGCTGCCCGATCGACAAGTACCAGTTGCTGGAGGTCGTCAGCGCCTTCCTCTACGGCCGGCGCCCGCAGGTCTCCAGCGCCAGCGTCTGCGAGGAGTGCAAGCGGGCCGGACAGGTCTGCGTGATGGTCGCCCACGGCACGCCCTGTCTCGGCCCGGTCACCCACGCCGGCTGCGGCGCGTTGTGCCCCGGGTGCAACCGCGGCTGCTATGGCTGCTTCGGGCCCAAGGAGACGCCCAACGCGCCGGGCCTGTCCGGCCAGCTGGAGACACTGGGGATGGACCGCGCTACACGCGTACGCTTCTACCGCACCTTCAACGCCGGCGCCGACGCCTTCCGTGAAGAGAGCGAACGTCAGGAACAGGAAACAGGATCGCAGTCATGAGCGAGACCCGCACCATCGAAGTCGACTACCTTGCCCGCGTGGAGGGCGAGGGCGCGATGTACGTGCGCACTGAGGGCGACCGCGTGGAGGAGGTGAAGCTGTCGATCTTCGAGGCGCCGCGCTTCTTCGAGGGCTTCCTGCGCGGGCGCGACTTCCGCGAGGCCCCGGACATCACCGCGCGCATCTGCGGCATCTGCCCGATCGCCTACCAGATGGGGGCCTCGCTGGCGATGGAGGACATCTGTGGCATCACCGTGGACGGCGTGCTGCAGGACCTGCGGCGGCTGGCCTACTGCGGCGAGTGGATCGAGAGCCACGCCCTGCATGTATTCATGCTCCACCTGCCGGACTTCCTCGGCTATCCGGATGCGGTCACCGCCGCGAAGGACCACCCGGATATGGTGCGAAACGGCCTGCGCATCAAGAAGATCGGCAACTCCATCCTGCGCCTGCTGGGCGGGCGCGAGATCCACCCGGTGAACCTGCGCGTCGGCGGCTTCTACCGCGCGCCGTCGCCGGCCGAGGTCGCCGGGCTGGGCGAGGACCTGTCCTGGGGCCTGGAGGCCTCCTGCGAGGTCGCCGAATTCCTCGCCACCCTCGACTACCCGAACCTCGAACGCGACTACGAGTTCGTGTCGCTCGTCCACCCGGACGAATACCCGATCACCCACGGGCGCCTCGGCTCCAGCAGCGGCCTGGACGCGGCCATCCGCGACTACGACGACATCTTCACCGAGGAACACGTCGCCCACTCCAACGCCCTGCACAGCCACCGCTCGGACTCCGGCGAACCGGTGTTCATGGGCCCGCTGGCGCGCTTCGCCCTGAACCGCGAACGCCTCACCCCGCGCGCCGCCGAGCTGGCCGAGCGCGCCGGGCTGGGCGCGGCCTGTCGCAACCCCTTCCGCAGTATCCAGGTGCGCATGATCGAGATCGTGCTCGCCTTCGAGGAGGCCCTGCGCCTGGTCGACGGCTACCGCGCCGCACCGGCCGCGCCTGCCCTGCCGGTCACCCCGCGCGCCGGCACCGGCTTCGGCGCCACCGAGGCCCCGCGCGGCATCTGCTACCACCGCTACAGCATCGACGACGCGGACCTGATCACCGACGCCAGGATCGTCCCGCCCACCTCGGTCAACCAGCCCACCATCGAGGCCGACCTGCGCGAACTGGTCCAGACCCACCTCGACCTGCCGGACGACGAACTACGCCACCAATGCGAAGTCGCCATCCGCAACTACGACCCCTGCATCTCCTGCGCCACCCACTTCCTCGACCTCACCTTCGACCGCCAGTAAGGCCCTGCGCGAAGGAACGCTTGGCTCTACGAGAGCAAAAAACGCCAATCTGATAGAATAACGGTATAATTTCTACACCATGAAGTCATTCGAGTTCGACGAACGGAAGAGTCGATCGAATCTGGAGAAACACGGCATCGACTTCGTGACTGCCCAGGCCCTCTGGCGTGACCCCGATCTGCTGGAGATCCCCGGCCGCACGGAGGACGAACCCCGCTTTCTGGTGATCGGTCGCATTGAAAGAAGGCACTGGACCGCCGTTGTCACTCACCGAGAGGCCTGCGTCCGTATCATTTCGGTACGCAGGTCGCGCAAAGAAGAGGTTGCGCTGTATGAAAGCGAAGACATTTGACGAGCGCTTTGACAGCGGAGAAGAGATGACCGATGCCCTCGATCTATCCGGGGCCCAGCGGCCGCTCCGCAAACAGCGGCGGGTAAACGTGGACTTCCCGGACTGGATGATCGACTCCCTGGACCGAGAAGCCCGCCGGCTGGGCGTCACCCGCCAGTCGATCATCAAGATCTGGCTTGCGGAGCGGCTGGAAACGACCACTGCCGCCCGGAAAAGCGAGGGCACGCCCCGTTAGCCACCGCCAGGTATCGACCGGGAGCGCCCCGTGGCACGACCATCCGGACAGAACCCTCAGGAAAAACCGCTGTTTTCGGCCTCCGAGACCGAAGAGCGGCACTCGGATCTGAGCGACGGGCGCCGCGAAGAAATTGTCCGGGCGGCACGAAACACCCCCATAGCCCGGGAACGCCCGCAAAAGGGATTGGCTACGGCTCCCGCCGTGCCAATCACCGGCAAAGGGCCGTTGGTCATCGGCATCGGCAACCCCTGGCGCGGCGACGACGGTATCGGCCATGCCGTGGTGGACGCGCTGGCCGACACCCCGGGCCTCGCCACCGCCAAGAGCCACGGCGAGCCTGCCGAACTCATGGAGCTGTGGCAGGGACATGATCCGGTGATCCTCGTCGACGCGATCGTCACCGGCTCCGCCCCCGGCACCCTCCACCGCTTGGACGCCCGCAAGCCACTGCCGCGTGGCGCCCGCTACTCCTCCCACGGCATCGGCCTCGCCGAGGCCGTCGAACTCGCCCGTTCCCTGGGCGACCTCCCGGAGACGCTCATCGTCCACGGCATCGAACCCGCCCGGCTCGAAGACGGCGCCGGCCTCTCGCCAGAGGTCCGCGACACCCTGGCCCGGGTCATCACACGAATCACGGACAACCTCGCCGAGGCTGTGCCCCGATCCCGCCCGGCTCGCTGAATCGGTTCAGCCCAACGCCAGAAATGCGCCACCCCCTTCCGCAGCCCGCAGGCGTTACGGGAAAGGCCGCACAGACCGGCGCGCAAAGCCGGACCGCAAGTGAAACGGGCCCCGGAATCGCTTCCGGGGCCCGTTGGGGCTGGATCCTCAGGCACTTATGCCATCAATCCCGGGGCCGGCTTCTTGCGCCGGCGCAGGGACCAGCCAAGCATCACGAGACCGAGACCCACGAGAAGCAGCGAGCCGGGCGCCGGGATTTCGCCATGTCCGTTGTCCCGGTAGTAAATCGAGACGTGCGAGATGTCGCGGTCGTTGCCCGCGCCCGGCAACGGAAACGGCGGGCTGGTGAACGGGGTGGCATAGTCTCCGTTCAGGGCTCCGGTTGTGATGTCATAGGCGACCAGGTTGGTATTGCCGCCATCCTTGAAGACCATCATCAGGTTATCGAAACTGGCCCAGAAATCGAGGTCCACCAGACCCCAGGTCCCGCTCTCGGCGTCACCGTCGAAACTCACAATGGTGGCCGGGTCACCCGGGTCCGGTGTAAGGGCGTCGCCGTCATCGTCGTACTTGCCGTCGAACGACCAGTCCGAGTAGCCGAAGAACGCGGTATTGTTGATGAGCGTGGGGCTGTCATTCTGGTTGCCATCGAGGGGCTCCAGAATCTGGCAACCCTGGTTGGGATTGACCTTGTTTTCCAGGCCCCCGTCGACGTCCGAACAGTTGATCAAACTGGCGGAAGCCGGTCCAGCCACGAGCATGCTGCCGACGAGGAGAAAAGCGAGGGTTCCGCTGCGCGAAACTGTCTTGTCCATGATAGCTACCTCCATGGTATGCGGGGGCAGATTGTGGTTTGGGTGCTGCACTCATACATGGATATGCAACATTCGCGCCCGACGGAATGGGCGGCCTCTCCCCCTTTGAGAACAAAGGCTTGCGTTTCGGGGCCCAACCAGGGGCACAGGGGCGACCACGAACCGTAAAGTATGTGGACAGCCCCCGGGACGACGAAGAGCACGGCCGGAGGGCTCGCGCGGTGCGGGCGGATGTGCCGCAATGACTGGTGTGGTGCGACATACGGCCGGATTCCTCCCCGGGTTCGATGGGCGTGGCCAACGGCGCTGCCCGGGCCCGGGCGTGCGGGTGCGGCCCGATGCTGTAAAGCGATCGGACAGCCTGTCGGTGCGAGCATGGCCGCTGCGGGGTGAAAAACATCCGGGCCCGCTTCCCGGGGTGCCACCCCCACAAGTCATTAAATGCAGGGGCTCGAGCGCGAACGTGTACATTGATCAGTGTTTCCCTAGTATGTGGGTATCAGCAAACCCGTTCCGCCGTCCGAGAGCAGTCCATGCCGCCACCGAGCGATGATCCCACAGTCCAGGCCCTGCCAATCGTCGGTGTCGGGGGCTCCGCGGGTTCACTCCAGCCCCTTCAGTCCCTTCTGGCCCACCTGCCTGCCGACACCGGGGCGGCCTACGTCATCGTCACCCACCACCCCAGGGGCGAACGCAGTCTGCTGCCGGAGATCCTGGGGCCGCACACGGCCCTGCCGGTACAGATGGTCGAGGAAGGCGAGGCGCTGGCGCCGGACCGCGTGTATGTAGCGCTTCCGGACGACGGCTGGGTCCTGGTCCGGGGACAGCTGATGCGTTCGCGCGAGCCCCTGGAACGCCCCGGCAACGGCCCTCCCCACCCCATTGATACCCTCTTCCGTTCACTGGCGGAGGGGGCAGCACACCGGGCCATCGCGATTGTTCTCTCCGGAACGGGCAGCGACGGCACCCTCGGGGTCCAGGCCATCAAGTCGCGCGAGGGCATGGTCATGGCCCAGGCCACGGATACCGCCGAGTTCGGCGACATGCCGGGCAATGCCATCGCCACCGGGCAGGTGGACTACGTGCTGCCCGCGGCCGACATGCCAGCCACCCTGACCGGCTATCTCCGTTCCCGGGGTGACCGCCAGAAGGCCCTGGCGGATCATGCCCCTCTGATCCCGCAAAACCTGCTGGCCCGGATCCTGAACCAGGTCCGGCAGCGCACCGGCCACGATTTTTCCGGGTACAAGACCAGCACCCTGCATCGCCGCCTGGAACGGCGCATGGACCTGCGGCAGATCGTGGATGCCGAGGAATACCTGACCTATCTGCAGACGCATCCCGAGGAAATCGACCTGCTCTTTCAGGAGTTCCTGATCAGTGTTACCAACTTCTTCCGGGATCCCCCCGTCTGGACCACGCTGGCAGAGAAGCTGCTGCCGGCCATGCTGCAACGGGCAGCCCGGACGGGGCAGGAGTTCCGCGCCTGGGTGGTGGGCTGTGCGACCGGGGAAGAGGCCTACACGCTGGCCATCCTCGTCCGGGAATGTATCGAGCACTGGGAGCAGGCCCCGGAGGTCCGGATCTTCGCCACCGATGTGGATCAGGCGGCCATCAACATCGCACGGGCGGGACGCTATCCGGCGGGCATTGCCCAGGATCTGACCGAGGCACGGGTGCGCCGGCATTTCTCGGCCGAAAACGACGCCTACCGGATCGGCCGGGAGGTGCGGGACATGGTGGTGTTCGCCGAGCACAACGCGCTGCAGGACCCGCCGTTCACCGGGCTGGATCTCATTACCTGCCGCAACCTGTTGATCTATCTGGAGCGTGACCGTCAGGAGCGTCTCCTGGCGCTGTTCCGTTACTCCCTGCGCAGCCAGGGTCTGCTGCTGCTGGGCGCATCGGAAAGCCCGGATTACCACAGCGAGGCCTTCTCGGTCGCGGACAAGGAAAGCCGGATCTTCCGCGTCGCCGAGGGGGGCCTGCCGTCGCTCCTGCCGGAGATGCCGGGGCCCAGCCGTCACCATCGGGCACTGCCCTCCCAGGAAAGCAGCGACAGCCCGGCCACCGGAACCGGGAACAGCCTCGCCCGCAATGTGGAACGCCTGCTGGCCCTGCAGTTCGCTCCGCCGACAGTGGTGGTCAATGACCGCGGGGAGGTGGTGTACATTCACGGACGCACCGGGCGCTTCCTGGAACCCGCCAGCGGCCCCGCGCGGAATCAGATCCTGGAGATGGCTCGGCCGGGGCTGCGGGCGCCGCTGTCCCAGGCGTTGAAGGACGTGACCGGCAGCGATACCGATCACGTGACCCGCGAGGTGCAGGTCCAGACCAACGGCGATACCGAGCCGGTCCGGCTGGAAGTCCGGCGGATCCGGACACCCGCCGCCCTTTCGGGATTCCGCCTGGTGGCCCTGCATTCGGTCCCTGCCGTGGACCCGGCGGAAGCATCCATTGAATCGTGTGCGACGGCAGCCGCCCCGGAAGGCGGCAATACCGCGGACGCGACCCGGCTGAAGCGGGAGCTGGAGGCCCTGCGTCAGGACAAGCAGTTCGCGGTCAAGGAACTGCAGTCCTCCAACGAGGAGCTGCAGTCCCTTAACGAAGAACTGCAGTCCATGAACGAGGAGCACCAGAGCAGCAACGAGGAGCTGGAAGCTGCCAAGGAGGAAGTCGAGTCCCTCAACCAGGAGCTGCGCAGCGTCAATACCGAGCTGCAGACCCGGGTGGATGACCTGACCGAGGCCAACGATGACCTCAAGAACCTCCTGGAGAGCACCCACCTCGCCATCCTGTTCCTGGATGAATCCCTGAACATCAAGCGCTTTACCATGCCCGCGCAGACCCTGATCGCGGTACGCCCCTCCGACATCGGCCGCCCTTTGAGGGAGCTGACCACCAGGCTTTGCTACGACTCCCTCGAGGCGGACGCCGAGGCGGTTCTGGACAGCCTTATCCCCCGCGAGGTGAAGGTGCAGACGCAGACCGGCCACTGGTATCTGCTGCGCATCCAGCCCTACCGCAGCACCCGGAACGTGATCCGCGGGGTGGTGTGTACCTTCCAGGACATTCAGGCCGCTCAGGGGGTAGCCCGTCCCGAGGCATTCTTCCGGGCGGTCGTCGACACCGTTCGCGAGCCCCTGCTGGTCCTGAATTCGGAGTTGCGGGTGGTGTCCGCCAACGACGGCTTTTATCGCAGCTTTCCCCTGACCCCGGAGTCGGTGGAAGGCCGAAGCCTGTTCAAGCTGGCAGACGGGCAGTGGAACCACCCGGAATTGCGGGCCCTGCTGACCGAGGTCCTGCCGCAGAACAAGGCCTTCCACGACTTCGAGCTGACAGCGGATTTCGGCGACCCGGAGTCGACCGGCCTGCTCCTGAACGGCCGTCGCCTGGAACTGGAGGACGACGCGAGCATGATCCTGCTCACCATGGAGTTCCGGAGACCGGTGTCCCGGGCCCCGGAACCCGCCGCAAGGAGCCCCGACCATGGACCATGACGACCCGAAACCCCTTCCGCCCGAGGCCCTGCGCGAAGCGGCCCGTCAGCGCCTGGGGCGCGGCCTGACGGACATCTCCGAACGGACCGATGCGGATACCCGGGCCCTGGTGGCGGAGCTGGAGCTGCATCAGGAGGAGCTGAGGATCCAGAACGAGGTGCTGCAACAGGCACGGGACCACCTGGAAACCGCCCGGGATCGCTACCGGGACCTGTTCCAGCAGGCCCCGATGGGTTACCTGATCCTGGACGACGAGGGTCGGATACGGGAGGCCAACCGGGCCGCCACCGAACTCCTCGCCCCGGGAACCGATGTCACCGACCAGCCCCTGTCCGCTTTCGTGGCCACCGAATCCCAGGATGCACTGCACCTGCACCGCCGTGCACTGACCGGCGCGGGGAAGGCCCATGTTGTGGACGAACTGAACCTGGTGGGTGACGGATCAAGCCCGCGGACCGTGCGCATGGACACGGTGGCGGAACGCAACAAGGACGCCGCCGAGGCCCGGTTCCGTTGTGCCCTCATGGATATCACGGAACGCCGCCGCGCGGAGGATCAGCTCCGGATCGCGGCCCATGTGTTCGAGGACGCCGGCGAGGCCATCGTGGTGACGGATGCGGCCGGCCGCATCCAGACCGTCAACCAGGCCTTCACCCGCATTACCGGCTACACCAGCAGCGACGCCATGGGCGTCAAAATCGGCCGCCTGCTCAAATCCGGACGCCACAGCCAGGCCTTCTACGAAGAAATGTGGGAAGGCCTCAACCAGCGCGGCTTCTGGGAGGGGGAGATCTGGAACCGGCGCAAGAATGGAGATGTTTACCCGGAATGGCTGACCATCAACCGCGTGGATGACAATGTCGGCCAGCCCCGTTACTTCGTGACGGTCTTTTCGGACATCAGCCAGCTCAAGGATTCCCACCGGGAGGTCGAATACCTGGCCAACCACGATGCGCTGACCGGCCTGTCGAACCGCAACCTGTTCCAGGACCGACTTCTCCAGGCCATTGCCCAGGCCCGGCGCGACGGGAAACAGGCGGCCCTGTTGTTCCTCGATCTGGACGATTTCAAGACCATCAATGACACCCTGGGCCACGAGGTGGGCGACGAGCTGCTGGTCGAAGTGGCCTCCCGGCTGCAGGAGGTGGTGCGTGACGTGGATACGATCGCGCGCCTGGGCGGCGATGAGTTTACGGTCATCCTCGCCGACACTCACACCGACGAAGCCGCCTCGATTGCCCGGCGCCTGGTGGCGACCCTTGCTCGCCCGTTTGAAGTCCGGGGCCGAAGCCTGCGTGTCACCTGCAGCATCGGCCTGGCGCTGTACCCCGACGACGGCGAGGATGCGGACACGCTGTCCCGCGCAGCCGACATGGCCATGTACCGGGCCAAGGCCGACGGCCGCAACCGGCTGCGTCTGTACGAACCGGCACTGCACCGGCGCCTGATGGAAGACTGCAGCCTGGAGGACGCGCTGCGCCGGGCTCTGGTCAACGACGAACTGCGCCTCGTCTATCAGCCCCAGTTCGACGCAGGCGATCCGGAACGGCTCGTGGGCGCGGAGGCCCTGCTGCGCTGGGAGCACCCGGAGAGGGGAGCGGTCAGCCCGGGACACTTCATACCCGTTGCGGAGAAATCCGACCTGATCACCGAGCTGGGCCGGCGGGTGGAGAAGATCCTGTGCGAACAGGTGGGCGCCTGGCGGGCGGCCGGGCTCGACCCGCCCCCGATCTCCTTCAATGTCTCGCCCCGGGACTTTCGGGAAGGGGAGTTCGCCACGGCGCTGTTCCAGTGCATGACGCACCACGGCATCGGCGCAGATCAGCTCCAGCTGGAGTTCACCGAGGGCACGCTTACCGAGCGCTCCGATATCGTCCACGAGGAGATCCGCAGACTTCACCGACAGGGGATCCACCTGGCCATCGACGATTTCGGGACCGGTTACTCCTCCCTGGTCAACCTCAAGCGGCTCCCCCTCGCCGAGCTCAAGATCGACAAATCCTTCGTGGACGGGCTGGGCACGGACGAGAACGACGAAGCCATTGCCCGCGCCAGCCTCGCCATGGCACGCGCCCTGGCCCTGCGGACGGTAGCCGAGGGCGTGGAGACCCCGCAGCAGCTGGCCTGGCTGCGGGCGCACGGCTGTGACCGTGTCCAGGGCTTCCTGCTTGCGCATCCTCTCGAGGCGGAGGATTTCCGGGCCATGCTGCAGGGCACCCGAAGAGCCCGATAATCCGGATCCGGGATCGTGCCTGCGCGAAGCAGGGGCCGTCGTCGGCAACCCCGCGGGCAAGGGTCTAGACTTCAGGGAAGCACTGATCCGGTGCACGTTCGTGCTGGCACCCCGCTAACCATGACACCGGAGCGCAAGGAGAAAGTCCATGAGTCCGGTTCGCATTCTCGGTATCGTCCTGCTGGTCGCAGGGATCGTGATTCTTTATTTTGGCTGGCAGACTTCGCAGGGCTTGGTCGAACAGGCCCACGAGACCCTGACCGGCCGGTTCACGGATGAAACCACGTGGTATTTCATCGGGGGCGGTGTGGCCGTAGTCCTGGGGCTGCTGCTGACGATCTTTGGCGTCAAACGTTAAACCCCGGGCATTTTCCGGGGGCAGGGCTGTCCTACTCGTACAGGCAGGAGCGCCCTGCTCCCCCGTCTCGCAAGCAGGTTTTCCATGTCCGCACACACCCCTCCCGTCGCCTGGACCTCGGCCATCTTTTTCGCCCTGTCGAATCTGGCCGCACTCACGCTGGTGCCCTGGTGGGGTCTCACACAGGGTTTCAGTGGCGCAGCCTGGCTGTTCTTCGGACTGTTCCTGGTATTGAGCGGGCTGGGGATCACGGTCGGCTATCACCGCCTGTGGGCGCATCGCAGCTTCAAGGCGCGTGGCCCGCTGCGCGTGATTCTGGCGCTTTGCGGGGCGCTGGCGCTGCAGAACAGTATCTACAACTGGAGTGCCCGGCACCGCGTGCATCATGGCTACGTGGATGACGTGGAACGCGACCCGCATTCCATCAAGCGCGGCTTCTGGCACGCCCACATGGGATGGATGCTGCGCAACTGGCCCGCCAGCCGGGCCGATTATTCGCGCGCGAAGGACCTGACGAAGGATCCGGTGGTGATGTGGCAGCACCGCCACTACTGGACCCTGGTGTGGGGGCTGAACCTGGGGTTGCCCTTGCTGCTGGGGCTGGTGTTCGGGGACGTGATCGGCATGCTGCTGCTGGCGGGCGTGCTGCGGCTGGTGCTCAGTCACCATTTCACGTTCTTTATCAACTCCCTGGCGCACTGGTGGGGATGGCGCCCCTACAGTGACGAGAATACCGCCGTGGACAACGGCCTGGTCGCGTTGCTCACCTGGGGCGAGGGGTACCACAACTTCCACCATGCCTTTCAGGGCGACTATCGCAACGGGGTGCGCTGGTGGCAGTACGACCCCTCGAAGTGGCTGATCAACCTGCTGGCCTGGACGGGCCTGGTGCATGACCGGCGCTGGACGCCGCGCTTCAAGATCCTGCGCGCGCGGCTGCACACCGAGTTCCGCCGCCTGCTGAACTCCGATGCGGCCGGGCCGATGCACGACACCTGGCGCGCGACCGTGGAACGCGAGTACCAGCACTTCCGCGATACGGTGAACCAGTGGCAGCAGGTGCAGGCGGACAACATGCGGGCCGGTCGCGAGGCCCTGAACGACCGCTGGCTGCGCACGGAACTGCGTACCCGATTCAAGGAGCTGGAGTATCGCCTCAAGATGCAGCGCCGCCGCCTGCGCGCGCTGTCGGCCTGCCACCGGACGGGATCGGCTTCCGCCTGACGCCGTGCCCTCCCGGGAGTTCAGGGACCCGGGGAGCCCATTGAAGCGGACACCCCGGTCGAGCTCGGGCATGCGCCCGCCGCCCCGTCACGCTATGCCGTGTCGTCGGCGATCTTTTTCGCCACGCGATCGGCGACCTTGCCACGCACCACCACCTCGTCGGCTCCGGCCTCACGCGCGGCCTTGAGCATGCTCCCTTCCACATGCGGGCCAAAGGCGAGGATGGCGGCACCCGGACAGCGTTCACGCCAGGTCGACACACTCGCGACGTCCCGTGCACCCAGGTCGATCACGATCAGGTCGGGGGCGGCGGGCTCGCCGCTGCCGGTCACTTCGGCACCGGCCGCGCGCCAGCGCGATTCGAGCCGCACGCGGGTCATCAGGTCGGGGGTGTCGATGTGGATCTGCATGGATGTCGGGCTCCGTTCAGTGGGTGTCCGCCGCCCGTACCCGTCGAACATGCCGGATGACATCCGCGGCGAACGGGATGGAGAGGACAACGCCGGCCGCGATCAGTGCCGGGCCGTAGTACGGAAAGCGCAGTGCCTCCGGCACAAGAAGGAGTCCGGCAAAAAGTTCGACCAGCCCCAGCGTAATCAGAACGGTCCCGAAGAGGTCGAGAGAAACATCGACGGTTTCCAGGTTTCGTTCTTTTCCATGCCGCCTCCCTGCAGCCATTATAGGAAGGAATCAGTCTACCTTAAGGAAACCGGGACGGGGAGACACTGAACCATGCACGAACATTCGCTGATGGCCGACTTGCTGCGCAAGATCGAGCAGGTGGCGGCCGACAACAATGCCGAGCGCGTGACCCGGGTCCGGGTGTGGCTGGGGGCGCTGTCGCATATCACGCCGGAGCATTTCCGCGAGCACTTCGAGGACGGCACCCGCGGCACGCTGGCCGAGGGCGCCGAACTGGAGGTGGAGACCTCGGACGACGATACCCACCCCGAAGCCCAGCAGATCCTGCTGCGGAACCTGGACGTGGTGTGAACGACCGCGCCCCTGCGCGCTGGCGCCTGATCGTCGCAGGCCGGGTTCAGGGCGTCGGGTTCCGGCCGTTCGTCGCCCGCCAGGCGCGTCGGCTGGGGCTGACGGGGGCGGTCGCGAACACCCCGGAAGGGGTCGTCATCGAGGTCGAAGGGCCGCAGACGGCACTGAAGTCCTTCCGCCGTTCCCTGGACGAGGTCGCCCCGCCGGCCGCACGCGTGGACCTGATCACCGCCACCACGATTCCGCCGCTCGGGGATGCGGATTTTTACGTCCGCACCAATCATGCCGCCGGCGGGGGCGCTCCCGCACTGGCCCCCGACCGCGCGCCCTGCCCGGCGTGTCGGGTCGAAATCCGCGACCCGGCTGCGCGGCGGTTCCGCTATCCGTTCACCGCCTGTGCCGACTGCGGACCGCGCTGGAGCATCACGACCGGCCTGCCCTGGGACCGGGCCCACACCACGCTGGCGGCGTTCCCGCTGTGCCCGGCCTGCCGGACGGAGTTCGAAGATCCGGAGGATCGGCGCTTCCACGCCGAGGCCATGGCCTGCCCCGCCTGCGGCCCGCAACTGACGCTGCGCACGCCGGACGGGGGCGCGCGGACCACCGGCGACGCCGCCCTGCGCGCGGCGGTGGACACCCTGCGCGAAGGGGGCATTCTGGCCCTGAAGGGGACGGGCGGCTTCCAGCTGCTGGTGGATGCCACCCGACCGGATACGGTCGCGCGGCTGCGCCGGCGCAAGCAGCGGCCGGAGAAACCACTGGCGATCATGCTGCCGGGTCGGGCCGAAACGGATACGCTCGCCCGCATCGACGATGTCGAGCGGGCGCTGCTGGAATCCCCCGAGGCCCCCATCGTGCTGGTCGAGGGCCGGCCGGAGGCGCCGCTGGCCGAAGAGGTCGCCCCGGGTCTCGGGCGTCGCGGACTGATGCGCCCGTCCACCCCGCTGCATGTCCTGCTGCTGGACGACTTCGGCGAGCCGGTGGTCTGCACTTCCGGGAACCGCAGCGGCGATCCCCTGTGCATGGAGGGCGACGAGGCGGTTGCCCGGCTGGGCGATATCGCGGACGCGATTCTGGATCACGACCGGCCGGTCGCACGGGCGCTGGACGACTCCGTGTTCCAGGTCGCCGCCGGCGAACCCCAGTGCCTGCGACTGGGGCGCGGCTGCATGCCAACGCGCGTGCCACTGCCTGCGGGGGAGCCCGCGGTTGCGCCCGCGCCGGTCACCCTGGCCCTGGGCGGGCAGCTCAAGGCCGCGCCCGCCCTGGCGCTCGGGAATGAAGTGGTGGTCGGCGCCCATGTCGGCGACCTGGAAAGCGACACGGCATTACAGCGGCTGAACCGCGAGGCCCGGGCGCTGGGGGAGCTCTGCGGGGTGGACATCGAACGGGTCGCCTGCGACCGGCACCCGGATTACGCCTCCACGCGCATGGCCGAAACCTGGAACCTGCCGCTCACGCGGGTACAGCATCATCATGCCCATGCGGTCGCTGTCCTCGCGGAGCACGGCGTGCGCGAACCGGCGCTGGCCCTGGTGTGGGACGGGGCCGGGCTGGGCGACGACGGTACGCTGTGGGGCGGCGAGTGCCTGAGCCTCGACCGTGACGGGAACTGGCGCCGCAGCGGGCATCTGCGACCGTTCCGACTGCCCGGGGGCGAGGCCGCCATGCGCGAACCGCGGCGCGCGCTGCTGGGTCTGCTGCATACCCGGTACCACGGCGATCGCGCGACCCTCGAGGCCAGCCCCGCGCGCGCCCTGTTCACCGCAGCGGAATGGCAGCCGCTGCTTGCCTGCCTGGACCGGGGGATCAACGCCCCGGTGACCTCCAGTGCGGGAAGGCTGTTCGATGCGGTCGCGGCACTCAGCGGCCTGCGCATCGCCGCCGGCTACGAAGGGCAGGCCGCGCTGCGCGTGCAGGAAGCCGCGGAGGCAGCCGGGCCCGCAGACAATGGTGCACAGTACGGCGATACAGACGCGATCACGCTGGATACCGACCTTGCCCCCTGGCAGGGCGACTGGGCCCCCCTGGTCGATGCCCTGCTCGCGGAACGCGCGGTGCGGCCGCTGGACGCGCCCGCACGCATGGCCACGCGGCTGCACCGGGCGCTCGCGGGATTCGCGGTCGCGGCGGCCCGCACCAATAACCGGGAAACCGTGGCATTGACCGGCGGATGCTTCCAGAATCGGCATTTGCTGCAACAATGCGTGGACGCCCTGCGGGCGGCCGGTTTCCGCCCGCTCTGGCCGCAGCGCATCCCGCCCGGCGACGGCGGGCTGGCGACCGGCCAGGCCGTGATTGCAAGACGGGCGACCTCGCCCGTGCGAACCACCGACGGAGACTGAGACCATGTGCCTGGCCATCCCCGGCCGCATCGACCATGTGGAGGAGGCGGACGATCCGCTGTTCCGCCAGGCCCGCGTGGCCTTCGGCGGGGTCACCCGCACGGTGTCGCTGGCCTGTACGCCGGAGGCCGGGCCTGGCGACTACGTGCTGGTGCACGCCGGCATCGCAATCGCCACCGTCGACGAGGCGGCCGCCGAACGCACCCTGGCGGCCCTGCGCGAGATCCCCGGGCACGATCCGTCCGCTCCGGAGGCTCCGTGAAGCACCTCGACGAATACCGCGACCCGGCACTGATCCTGCAGCAGGTCGAGGCGATCCGTGCGGCCTGCACCCGGCGCTGGACGCTGATGGAGGTCTGCGGCGGGCAGACCCACGCGATCCTGCGCCACGGGCTGGACGACCTGCTGGCGGACACGGTCGAGCTGCTCCACGGGCCCGGCTGCCCGGTCTGCGTGACCCCGGCCGAGACCCTTGATCAGGCGGTACTGCTGACCCGCCGCCCGGAGGTGATGCTGTGCACCTTCGGCGACATGCTGCGCGTGCCCGGAGCGCTGGGCGACCTGAATGGCGCCCGCGCGGCCGGGGGCGACGTGCGCGTGATCTACTCGCCGCTGGATGCGGTCGCCCTGGCACGCGAACACCCGCAGCGCGAAGTGGTGCTGCTGGCGGTGGGCTTCGAGACCACCGCGCCGGCCGCCGCGATCGCGGTGCTGCAGGCCGAGGCCCTGGGACTTGCCAACCTGTCGCTGCTGGTGTCGCACTCGCTGGTGCCCCCGGCGATGGAGGCTCTGCTCACCGATCCGGACAGTCGCATCCAGGGCTTTCTGGCCGCCGGACACGTCTGCACGGTGGAAGGTGCAACCGTCTACCGGACGATCGCCGAACGCTTCCGGATTCCCATCGTGGTGACGGGCTTCGAGCCGGTGGACCTGCTGGCCGGGATTCGGGCCTGCGTGGAGCAGCTGGAACACGGCGAGGCACGGGTAGAGAACCGCTACGACCGCGCCGCCCGCGACGAAGGCAACGTGGCCGCGCGCGATGCGGTTACCCGCGTGTTCGAGCCGGTGGAACGCGAGTGGCGCGGCATGGGCCGCCTGCCCGCCAGCGGCCTGGGCCTGCGTCCGGAATACGCGCGCTTCGATGCCCTGAAGCGCTTTGACCTGGCCGGGACCGAATCCGGAGGAGACGGTCCCTGTATCGCCGGCCAGGTGCTGCGCGGGCTGAGCCGACCCCCCGACTGTCCGGCCTTCGGCCGCGAATGCACCCCGGATCACCCCCTGGGGGCGCCGATGGTCTCCTCCGAGGGGGCCTGCGCGGCCTACCTCCACTACCGGGGCGAAACATGACCGCCGAGGTCGTGCGGCTGGCGCATGGCGGTGGGGGCCGGCTGCAGGCGCAGCTGCTGGACGAGGTGACCCTGCCGGCGCTGGGCAACCCGGCCCGCGGCGCCCCCGATGCGGCCGTGCTCGACATCGCGGGCGGACGCCTGGCCCTGACCACCGACAGCTTCGTGGTGCGGCCGCTGTTCTTTCCCGGTGGCGACATCGGCCGCCTCGCGGTACACGGCACGGTCAACGACCTGGCGATGGCCGGGGCGCGTCCGCTGTGGCTGACGCTGGGGCTGATCCTCGAGGAGGGGCTCCCGCTGGAGGACCTGCGCCGCGTCCTCGCCTCCGTAAGCGCGGCCGCCGAAGAATGTGGTGTGCAGGTGGTAGCCGGCGACACCAAGGTGGTCGAGGCCGGGCATGGTGACGGGGTCTACATCAACACGAGCGGCGCAGGCGTGGTCCCGGACGGGGTTGGCATCGAACCGACGGCGATCCGGCCGGGCGACGTGCTGCTGGCCAGCGGCGACCTCGGGCGCCATGGCGTGGCCATTCTCGCCGCCCGCGAGAACCTCGGCCTCGAGCCGCCGGTTCCCAGCGACAGCACGTCGGTGGCCGCGGGCGTGGCGGCCCTGCTGGACGCCGGTGTGCCGGTACATGCACTGCGCGACCCCACCCGCGGCGGCACGCTGGCCGCGCTGCAGGAGCTGGCCGACGCGTCCGGCTGCCGCCTGGTGCTGGAGGATGAGGCCATCCCCGTACGCGAAGACGTGCGCGGGGCCTGCGAGATCCTCGGGCTGGACCCGCTGCACTCGGCCTGCGAGGGCCGGTTCCTCGCGGCCGTCCCGGCGGATCACGCGGGGCAGGCACTGGCAATCCTGCGATCCGTTCCCGAGACCCGGGACGCGGTCGCCATCGGCCGGGCCGCGGCCGGCGACCCCGCGGTGATTCGTCGCCTGGCCACCGGCGTGGAACGCAGGCTGGTCCTGCCGGCCGGAGAACAACTCCCGCGCATCTGCTGAAAACCGCGCCGGCACGCGCTATCGTTGGCCGGGCCCGCCATACGACCGGAGACCGACCATGACCCTTCGCCCCCTCGCTCTCGCCCCGCTGGCCCTGGCCTCCAGTCCGGCGCTCGCGCACCCCGGACATGGGCACGGCGACGGCCATTCTTCCCTGCTGCATTATCTGAGCTCGCCGGAGCATCTCTGGCCCGCGGCCGCGGTCCTGCTGCTGGCCGCCGTAATCGGGGGCGCCTGGCTGTGGCGGCGGTCGCGCCGGCGGAAAGACCCGCGGAGCTGACAGCGGGCACGAATCCTGCTGACAAAACCGGTGCATGCTCGGGAGAGCCGGTCACGACTGTGAAAACCCGGTTCGGGGATAATGCGCGCGCACCAAAAGGAATCGGAAACGCACCATGAACGAACTGAAACAGGCCATCGAGCACCAGCGGGAGTACCTGGAAGAGCGGCTGCATGAGCCGCTGAGCGGGATCGCGGCGCGCCTGGTGCCGGCCTGGCCCCGGCGCGAAGAACTGGACTCGATCCTGGAGGACGGGATCCGGCGGATCCCCGAGGCCACATTCATGTACGCGCTCAACACCCGCGGGATCCAGCTGTCCGACAACATCTCCCGCAGCGGCGTGCTGCCCGAGCACTTCGGCCGCGACCGCTCGCAGCGGCCATACATGAAGGAGGCCGTGCCGGCCGATGGTTTCCTGCTGTCCGAGGCCTATATCAGCCTGCTGGGGCGGCGCCCGTCGCTGACCGCCCTGCAGCTCGTCCGCGACGACAACGGCCGGGCCCTGGGTTTCCTCGGCGCGGACTTCGACCTGCGCAACCTGCCGGACCTGTCGGAAGACCTGTACGAGGAATCCAGCGAGTGGCGTCAGATCAAGGGCGACCCGTCGATCCGCGGCACGCTGTTCCAGCAGAGCCGCACCGAAAGCCTGATGGACCGCAACATGGACACCGCGCTGGCCATCCTGGAGGAGCTGTTCACGGAGCGCGGCGTGTTCCAGGGCGTGTTCCACTTCTCCAGCTCGCGCGCGACCCTGTGGACCACCGAGGATCCGTACCGCTACCGCATCCTGACCCACGAGTCGCTGGCCGATCCGGATGTCTGTCTGGCCTTCCCCCACGAGCCCTACCCGGAGGAGGCACTGATCCCGCAACGGGACATCGGCCGGGTGCTGGACGGCCTGCGGACCCTGCGTTTCGCCGACGACACCGTGTATCTGCGTTCCGCGTCGCTCAACCTGTTCAACGGCATGGTCAGCCTGACCTTCTCCTGCGACGGCTCGCACTACATGACCTCCGAGGAATTCCTCGGGCGTTCCATCGAATTCTGGCTGGGGGCGACCGGCTGATCCGCCCCGGCCTCATACCCCCTCGGGGGCCGGGTCATTTTCCCGGGGTCACGGCGCTGCATGTATATTAGGATTCCCTAATAAACACTGGAGAGAAGCATGCAGCGTACCCTCGCCGCCCTGACTCTGGGCCTGGCCCTCGCCCTGCCCGCCACCGCCGTGGCCGACGACGTCCACGAATTCGGGATCTCGCCGCAGGCGACCTACAACCTGGTGCAGGAAGACGGCGATGACATCCTGTTCATCGATGTCCGCGACCCGGTCGAGATCATGTTCGTGGGCTTCACCGACGAGGTCGATCTCAACATCCCCTTCCTGCTGGTGGACCGCCACGACTGGGATGACGAGAAGAACCGCTTCAACCCCTCGCGTAACCCCGACTTCGTCGACCAGATCGACGCGGCGCTGGACGAGCGCGGCCTGGACCGTGACACCACGATCATCACCATGTGCCGCTCCGGCAGCGAACGCGGAGAGCCCAGCGCGGCATTCCTGCGCGAGAACGGCTTTCCCAACGCCCGTTACGTGGTCAACGGCTTCCAGGGCGACGCCATCAGCGAAGGCGAACGCGCCGGCTTCCGCCTGAAGAACGGCTGGCAGAACTCCGGCCTGCCGTGGAGCCGCGAGATGAACGCCGACAAGATCCACCGCAGCGACTGACCCCACCCGGATCCGTCCGGATCCTCCGCGGCCCCGGATGCCACCGGGGCCGTTTCACCCGTTTCGTACTCTCCCGCCCGGGGGTGTCCCGCAATCCCCGAAACCGGCATCATGGCAGGGTCTTCATCCCTCCCGCCGGACTCGACATGGAAACCGCCTCCGCCAGCGACATCGGGGCGCGCCCCGAACAGCAGGATGCCGTCACCGTCCGGGTCTCCGACGACGGTCGCCGCGCACTGCTGGCCGTCGCCGACGGCATGGGCGGCCACGCGGCCGGGGCCTGGGCCTCGCATACCGCCATCGCCACCATCGAGGCGCACTGGGAGCAGTGCAACGGCACGCCCACGCGTCCGGCCCGCTGGCTGGAAACCGTTGCCCGCGCGGCCCACGACGCCCTGCGCGCGGAAATCACCGACGACACCGCCCCGCCCGGGACCACCCTGGTGGTGCTGTTCGTGGATGAGTCCGGTGCGTGGTGGGTGCACTGCGGCGACAGCCGCCTGCTGCATTTCCGTGGCACGCGCCTGATCGAACGCACCCGCGACCACTCGCGGGTGCAGGAGCTGTTCGAGGCCGGGATGATCCGCGAGCAGGAGATGGCCACCCACCCGGATCAGAACCACCTGCTCGCGGCGCTGGGCATGCCCGGAGGCCTGCGGCTGGACCACGGACACGCGAAACGCCATCCGGACTCCGCGTTCCTGCTGTGCACCGACGGCTTCTGGGAACAGATCGAGCCGGCGGAGATGGCGGGCCTGCTGGTGTCCGATGACCTGTCCGGCGGGCTCGACGAGGCGGTGCGGGTAGCCGCCAGGCGCGGGGGCCCGCGCGGCGACAACATCGCCGTGGCCGCCTGGCGCAGCGGCGCCCCCCGGGGCTTCGATCGCCTGCGCCACCGGGGCGGGTCGCTGGTGCCATCGACGCTGCTGGGCGGGATCATCCTGCTGGCGGTGCTGGCGATCCTGTTCTGGCCGGTCGGCGGCGGATGAACGGAAATCACGGAACCCGTATACTGTATAAACAGTGAAGCAGTTCACATAATGGATCGTCCGATGGCCCCCTCCCGTTTCGTCCGCTCGCTGTTGCTGTTGTCCCTGCTGTCCCTGACGGGCGGCTGTGCAATGCTGGAACAGGAACCGGACGCAGACCCGGAACCGACCCAGGACCCGCAAGCGACGGATGAACCGCGGGAAGCAGCCCGGTCGGACGAAAAACATGCCTCACCGCCGACCCTTGCTGCTATCCTGAGCCGGCTGCAGGCGGGCGAATGGGACCGGGCGGAGACCATGCTGGAGCGGTTCCGGGAATCCCGCCCCGAGGACCCCACCGCGCGCTCGCTGCAGCGTCAGCTCACGGAGGACCCGGAAACGCTGCTCGCCGACGGCGAGACCCGGCATACCGTGGAAGCGGGCGAGACCCTGGGTCTGATCGCCAGGCGCTACACCGGCGACGCCACGCAGTTCGTGATCCTGGCTCGGCTCAACGACATCCGGCGGCCGGAACACCTGACCGTCGGTCAGCAGCTGCGGGTTCCCCCGCCCGCCGACCCGCAGGACGCCGGCGAGCCTGGTGTCACCCCCGATCTCGACGAGCAGCTGCAGGCCCTGGGTGCGGGCGCGGAAGACGGCTCCCGCGAACATGGGGAGTCCTACCGCATGACCATCCGCGCCGACCTCGACGCCGGGCGTCACGAAGCGGCCTACGAGACCGCACGGGCCGCCCGTGAGGCCGCCCCCGATGAGGCCTGGGACGACTGGCTCGACCCGCTGGAACGGGAGGCCGCGGCGGCCCATTACGAACAGCGCGGCCTGGATGCGCGAGACCGGGACGACGCGGACGCGGCCAGGGACTGGCTGGAACGCGCACTGGAGGCGGAACCCGGGCGCGAACCGGCACGAACCGAACTGGCGCGTCTGCGGCGCGCGGAAGCGGAGACCCTGCACTCCGCCGCGATCGTCCACTACCGCAACCAGGAACTCGAGCGGGCCATTGAGCTGTGGGATGCCGCGCTCGAGCTCGATCCCGACTTCGACGCGGCGGAAGGCTATCGCCTGCGCGCCCGCGAGCTGCAGCGGCGCCTGGAGAACATGGAGTAACCGGCCGGCGGCCGGACCGCGGCGGACTATCCGCTGCGTTCGTCACCCCCCGGGTCCGCGCCGGGCGGCCGTTCCGGTGGAGCCACCGGCATGGTCCGCGTGGCGGAGGCATCGTCCTTGTGCCCCGACGGCGCCGGGTCCGCAGCCGCCCGCTTGACCCGCGCTTCCAGCGAATCCGCCATGGCGTTGCAGGCGGAGAAAACGCGTTCGAAGTCGTCCCGCCGCCGCACCCGGATACGGGTATCCAGCCGCCCCTGGGCGATCTGGTCCAGCGCGCCGCGCAGGGTTTCCATCGGCACCTGCAGGCGCCGGGCAAAGACATAGACGCCCAGCAGCACGGCCAGCACGGTCACCACCGTCAGCATGAGCAGCGCCATCATGGTGGTGCGCCCCGCTTCCTGCAGCGAAGAGGTACTGAGCGCCACCTGCAGATGTCCCAGTTCGAAATCCTGGAACCGCACCGGCGCCTCGAACAGGAACACGTCGTTGCCGTCCGGACCGGCGGTGGACCATACCGTGCGCCCGTCGCGCGAGAGCAGAAGATCCTCGGCCGGCGGCTCGTTGCGCGGCTCGCCCAGCGCGTCCGGGTCGGAGCTGGCGACGATACGTCCGTGCCGATCGCTGACGGACAGCAGTTCGATCTCGCGATTGGCCTGCATGTCGCGCAGGCGCGCCTGCATCGCGATGGAATCCTCCAGCAGCAGGTCCTCGGCGCTCTCCACCGCGATGGTGCCCGCGAGCGTGGAGCCGTAATCGAAAGCGAGGTCGGTCATCACCTCGTTCTGTTTCTGCTGCACCAGAAAGGCACCCACCGCCAGCGTGACCGCGACCAGAGCCCCCATCACGGCGGTCCAGCGCAGGCGCAGGGGCACGATCCGCCGTCCGGCCCCGACCCGCTCGCGCTCGGCGCGCTCCTCGTCGATGCGCTGCAGATCCACCAGCAGCTCCGCGGCCGACTGATAACGCCGGGAGGGATCGTGTTCCAGCAGCCGCCGCACCACCGCGACCAGGTCCTCGGGGCAGTCGCGGATGATGGGGCGTGGTTCCGGTACCGGCTCTTCCAGCACGCGCCGCAGGACCCGTCCGGTGTCACCGTCCAGGAACGGTCGGTGCCCGGTCATCAATTCGTAGAGCACCACCCCCATCGACCAGAGATCGCTGCGGCCGTCGGCATCCCCACCGCGGATCAGTTCCGGGGCCATGTAGTGCGGCGTGCCGGCCGATGCAGCATAGTCATCCGCGTGCCACTCCGGATCGAACAGGGTCTCGGCAATGCCGAAATCCATCACCTTGATGTTGACCGTGGCACTGGTGACGAGGATGTTTTCCGGCTTGATGTCCCGGTGGATCACGCCATGGCGGTGAGCATAGTCCAGCGCCTCGGCCAGCTGCTGCGCCACCTTGAGAAAATTGCGCAGCAGCAATGGCCGGAACTGTTCGGCGTAGGCATCCAGCGTCTGCCCCTCCACCAGCTCCATGGCGATGAACGGCCGGCCCTCGGCTTCGCCCACGTCGAAGACCGTGACAATACCCGGGTGGGTCAGGGTACCCGCGGCACGGGCCTCGGTCAGGAAGCGCTGGCGGTATTCCGGATCGCAGGCGTAGTCGTCATGCAGGATCTTGATGGCCAGGGTCCGACGGATCTGCGGGTCATACCCCTGATGGACCGTCGCCATCGCGCCGCGGCCCAGCTCCTCGCCAACTTCATACCGGCCGAAGCGGCGCATGGATCAGGCCAGGACCTCCAGCCCGATCCGCACCAGCACCGCCAGCACCAGCACCGCGGCACCGCCCGCCAGCCAGACCCGCCAGCGTGGACGGCGGCCGGCCAGAGGCAGACCCGCCCCGGCATGATCCCGGTGATGAAACACGAATTCGGCCCCGCCGAAGCGCACGCGGTCGCCCTCCCTGAGCGTGGCCTCGTGCACCCGCTCGCCATTGACCCAGGTGCCATTGGTGGAGAGCAGGTTCATCACCCGGCATTCGCCGTCCTCGTTGATGACCCAGGCGTGCTGGGAAGACACGCTCGGCTCCTGCAGGACGATGTCGTTGTCGGACTGACGCCCCAGCGAATGGCGGCCGGGGCGCATGAGCAGGCGTTGCTGCTTGAACGGCTCGGCGACCCCCACCAGCACCGGCAGGTCACTCTCCTCGACCTCGGTGCCGGCGGGCTCCGGCGGGGCCTCGGGCAGTTCGCCGCGCTGAAACAGCATGGTGCCCTGCGGGCCGTTACGGTCGCGGCCCTCGCCCCGTCCCTCGGAATGCTCGTTCATGCTCCCCCCGTGAATGGACATACGGGATGGAGTATGCCCGCACCCCCCGGAGGGTCACAACGATCTGGATCAATCCTCAGTGCCCGTGGTGGCCGGACCCGTGGCCATGGCGCGCCCCGCCACCATCGCGCACCGTGGCGTCGAAGCGCGCGGTTTCGCCCTCGGCCGTCTCCAGGGTGACCGACACACGCTGATCCCGCTCCAGCGGCTCGTGCAGATCGATCAGCATCACGTGCAGGCCGCCCGGCTCCAGCGCGGTCTTCCCGCCGGCCGGGATGGTGATGGCCTCGACCTCGCGCATGCGCATCACGCCCGCGTCATCCTGCACGTGGTCGTGCAGCTCGGTGACCCCGGCGACCGGCGATTCGCCCCGGACCAGCTCGATGTCCTCGTCGGTGTGGTTGGCCAGGGTCAGATACGCCGCGGTCGAGCCCATGCCCGGCGGCATCATGCGCACCCAGGGCGCCGACACGATCTCCAGGCCCTCCGGACAGTCGCAGGCGAAAGTCTCGTCCGCGCCATGCGCATGTTCTCCGGCCGTCACGCCGGTGGCGGCCAGTGCCAGGAATACGGCACCGGCCAGGGCCAGCCGCCCGGGGCGTTGATATTGCGAGATGTTGGTCATTGCTTATGTCTCCCTCTCTCAGAATTCCACGTTCCACTGGGCCCAGACCGTACGCCCGGGTTCGTTGACCGGCCGGGTGGCCGCTCCCAGTTCGGCACTGCCGCGCTGGATATGCTCGCTGTAGCTACGGTCGAACAGGTTGTCCACGCCCACGGTCAGCTGCGAGTTCCCGAACAGCTCCACCCCGCCGTACAGCGCGACGGTGGCAAAGCCCGAGGTCTCTCCGGTGTCCAGGCTGTAGATCGTACCGTGATCCTCGTGGATGCGGTCCTGACGCATCACGCCGCGGACCTGCAGCCCGCCGAAATGCATCCCGGACGCATACTCCGCGCCCAGCGTCGCCTCCGCCGGCGGGGTCTGCGCCAGGGGCACGTCGTCCGTGGTGTTCTCCGAACGCACCCAGGCGGCACTCGCGTTCAAGGTCCACGCCGACGTCATCTCCCAGGCGCCGTCCGCTTCGAAGCCCCAGGTCCGGGCGCCCACGTTGCGCGTGCGATCCCCGGGCTGCGCCACCAGGATGTAGTCATCGAACTCGCCGTAGAAACCGGACAGCGAGGCACGCAGGCGCGACCCGTTCCAGGCAATGCCCGTATCCAGCTGGGTCAGCACCTCGGTATCCAGATCGAACACCCGCCGGCGCTCCCAGAAATCCGCCGCACGCTCCGAACGTCCGACACCAACGTGCCAGGCCAGCGGCCGCTGCGCCTGCTCCTGTTCGTAGCGCAGGAAACCGCTGGTGGCGGTCGCACGCTCGCGGTCGCCGTCGCTGGCGCCACCAAAGCCGTCCCGCTGCGCCTCGGCCCGGGTCCGGTCAACCCGCAGGCCGCCCACCACGCGGCGCCGCGCATCCAGCGGGACCTCGAGTTCGCCGAACACCCCTGCGTCGCGGAATCGCGCGGTATCCTCGCGGGCGACATCGCGCCACCCGAAGGCGTCCGGCCCCATCAGGCGGTTCCCGCTGTGGCGGTTGCGGCTGTAATCGAACCCGGCGTGCAGGGCCATGCCCCGCGGCAACCGGAAATCCCCGGCGAACCGCGCCCCTTCGGTGATGCGTTCGGGGTAGCTGACCATGGGCATGCCCGGCGGCTCCCGCAGGGTGTAGTTGTCCATGACATGGTCGATCTCGTTGCGGAAGACCCGCGCCTCCAGGGTCTCGAACCAGGGCGCGAGGTCATCGCGGGTCAGCGCAAGGCTGTAGCCGGTGCGGTCGAAGCGCACGCCGTCCATGCCACGGTCGTCGTAAGCGGCCTCGGCGTCGGAACGGTCATACGTGAACTCAATGAGGGTCTGCTCGTCAGGGCGCCAGCCGGCGATCCCGGTGCCACTCCAGCGGGAATACCGCGAGTGGACCTCGTTGCCATCGCCGTCGCGGTAATCGTCCTGATCCGAGAAGGTGCCGATGGCACGCAGATAACCCGCGGAGGACCCGGTCGCCACGTCCGCCACCAGGTCGGTGCGATCGAAACGCCCGACGGTCAGGCCCGCGAATCCGGTGACCTCGCCGGCCTCCGTGAACACCGGCGCGTCCCGCTCGAAACGGACCGTACCGCCCGACACGGCACCATGCCGCACGCTCTGCGGACCCTTGCTCACTTCGATGCGGTCAAAGGCCTGCGGGTAGGCATACGCGGTGGGCGGGTCCATGCGCCCGCCGCAGCCGCCCAGCACCGGATCGTCGTCCAGCAGCAGCGACAGTCGCGAGCCTCCCAGACCTCGCAGGGCCGGATCGCCGCTGGTACCGCCCTTGCGGCTGGTCACGAATCCGGGGATGGAGGCCAGATACGCCCCGCCATCATGCGCCGGCAACGGAAGCCGGGGCTGGCGTGGATCGGTACTGACCCGCCCGGGCCCCTCCATGGCGGGAACCGTTACCACCACCGGCGCCAGCCGCGGTGGATCCCCGGCCTGCGACGCAGAAGGCCCTTCGGCCGCCACGGGCGCGGCCGCGGCACCGGCGATCGCCAGGGGGATCCAGCGGCACCGGAATCCATGCGAATGCTTCATGATTTCTCTCCGTCCTTGTTCTTTTCATTGGTGTCGTGCGACCGACTCGCCAGCAAGCACCGGGCCAGGTACGGGCACCAACAAGGATCGGGAAGCCGGAACGGCGGACTGCGGCGCCCGAAGCACCATTGGGAACACCACCGGAGGTGGCCGGAACCGCCACGCACACACGGCAGCCCCCGGGACCGGTGCGGGATTTGCCACAGCGGATGGCTTAAACGCCGCAGTTGCGAACCGGACGCGTACGGATTCCCTTGCCCGGGCACGGACTCTGGGGCAGGCTATGCAGTCATGCCGCAAGCGCCTGGCGGCCGGGAGGAGATGTTGGTCGAATCAGCCGAAAATACCGCCGAGCATTTCGTGGGCAGCTCGCCCGAGCTGCAGGCCGTGCTGCGTCAGGCCAGCATGGTGGCGGCCACCGACGCCACGGTACTGGTGCTGGGCGAGAGCGGAACCGGCAAGGAACACCTGGCGCGCCACATCCATGCCCGCAGTCGGCGCCCGGACGGACCGCTGATCACGGTGAACTGCGCGGCCCTGCCCGAAGAGCTGGTGGAGTCCGAGCTGTTCGGCCACCGCCGCGGGGCCTTCACCGGCGCGAACGACCATCAACCCGGGCTGGTACGCCAGGCACATGGCGGCACCCTGCTGCTGGACGAGATCGCCGAACTCCCGGCCGGGGCCCAGGCCAAGCTGCTGCGCTTTCTGGAAAACGGGGAGTGCCAGCCGCTGGGTGCGGCCGAGGCGGAACACATCGACGTTCGCGTGATCGCCGCGACCCACCAGGATCTGCAGCAGCGCGTGGCCGACGGGCGTTTCCGCGCCGACCTGTACTATCGCCTGCAGGTGGTGCCGCTGGAGATGCCGCCGCTGCGCAGCCGCCAGGGAGACGTGCGCCGTCTGGCCGAACACTTCCGCGTTACTCTGGCGGAACACCACGGCGTGGAACCGCCGCGGTTCACGCCCGCACTGCTGCGCTGGCTCGGCCAGTGGCCCTGGCCCGGCAACGTGCGCGAGCTGAAGAACCTGGTCGAGCGCTGCGTGATCTTCATGAGCGGTACCGAGGTCAACCCGGGCGATCTGCCCGATGCCTGGCTGCAGACCCCGCAGGGCCAGGCCGGGGGGCCGTTCGTGATCCCGCCCGAGGGCCTCAGCCTGGAGCGACTGGAGATGGACCTGATCCGCCAGGCCCTGGAACAGACCGCGGGCAACCGCTCGCGGGCCGCCCGCCTGCTGGGCCTGACCCGCGACACCCTGCTCTACCGCATGAAGAAATACGCGATCGCCTGACCGCTTATCCCTGCAGCAGCAGCATCAGGTCGGTGACCGCCATCATCGGCTCGCCACCGACCACGATCATGCCCTCGGCGACCTCGACGTCCAGCCGCACCCGATCATCCTCCACCGCGAACAGCGGGAACTCGCGCGCGCCCTGCATCAGCATGGCCACGAGCTCCTCGGCCTCGCGATCCAGATCCGCCGCCGGCCGATGCGGCTCACGCAGGGCCATGTCCTCGCGCACCGAGGTACGGATGAGCCCGCGATCCACGCCCGCCTGCAGCGAACCCGACAGATACTCGAGCAGTCCCGGACCCTGCCAGGCCGCGGGCGGGATCTCGCCAGCCCGCAGCGTCAGGCTGCCGTCCAGGGCGTCACCATGGGTGTCCACCACCCGCAGTTCCCGCAGCTCCAGGACAGCTCCGTGCGAGGCGGTATCCATCAGCCACTGCTGGTACAGGGCGTCCACATCCTCCAGCGCGTGCAGACCGGCTTCGACTTCGCGGCCCAGACGCCCGGCCTCGCGGACGGAGGCGGCATCGAGGTCCAGATGCAGCTCGGCGTGGAACTGCTGCAGACCGGTCAGGCCTTCCGCCCGGGTCTCGCCCAGCTCCAGACTCAGGTCACTGCGCGAACGACCGTCGGTCTCGCGGGTCACCCCCGCCAGACGCAGGTCGCGCATGCGGAAAGACTCGTCGTCGAACTCACCCTCGATCCCGTCCAGCGCGAGTTCGGAATCGCCCTCCACCAGCAGCGAATCGACAATGACCAGGTTGTCGCCGCGCATGCGCAGGCCGTCGATCCGCAGATCCATCTCGCCCGGCACGCCGATCCAGGCCCGGGGCAGCTCGGCGTGCAGCGCCTGCAGACCGGCCTCGCCCGCGATCTGCGCGGAGGCCTCCCAGGCGTCCCAGGACAGCTCACCGATGCGATGCTGGCCGGCCATCAGCAGATCGCCGTCATAACCGGTGCCCTGCAGGTGGATCCGGGTGTCGCCCCCGGGGCGATGGGCGAACTCCAGCGTGGCCCAGTGATCCTGCTCCAGTGCGGGCAGGTCGGCCGCCACGGCTTCGGCCCACGGCAGCGTGCCGGCCGCGCGGAACGGCTGGCCGCTGACCCAGCGGGCGAGGCCGTAATCCTCGACCTCCATGCGACCACTGGCACTCACGCTCGGCTCCGGCGTGCCCTGAAGCTCCGCCAGCGGCTCGTGCAGCGGGTTGTCGGACTCCGGGCGATAGCGGAAGCGATAATCGACCGTCCCCGCATCCCGGTCATAAGCGAGCCGGATCACGTCGAACTCGTCCACCGCCGCGGCATCCGCCTCGAAGCGATCGAGCGCCTCCTGCAGGCTGTCCTGCGCATGCGCCTGAACCAGACGATCACCGCCCGCCCAGGCCGCTCCGCCCAGTACCACGACACCGACGGCCACGCCGGCCTTCGCCAGTCCACTTGCCATAATGACTCCCTTCTTTGGTGGGTGTTGCCAGTGTGCCCCGGGGTGAGCAACGGCCCCGGAGCGAATCAGTCGTCGTCGGCGCTCACCAGGGCCGCCGACCCCATCAGCTGGCCCCGGCCGTCATCGTCGGCCGGGGCCAGGGTCAGGGTGAACAGCTGCTTGAGAGGGGCTTCGGGCACCGCCCATTCCCAGGATACGGTTCGCGTCGGGCCGCGCCCCGGCACCTCGCGGGTGTCATCGCTAACCTCGCGGGCTTCGATCGGGTCCGGGGCCTCCGAGATCAGACGCACGAACGCCTCGTGCGCATGCTCGACATCGGCGCGACGCGCGTGCACCGCACAGAACGTGTCACCGTCGGGAAGGGCCAGCACGAAACGCCCGGCCTCTGACTCCAGACGCCAGGCGTCGCCTTCCTGCCCGCCCAGAAACGGCGCGGCCACCTCCGGACGCAGCAGATCGTCCTCGTCCTGTTCGGCCCGCAGTGCCTCCAGATCGCTCACTTCGCTCAGACAGGAATCCGCGTAGGCACGCGTAAAGGCATCGGCTTCCGCTTCGCCGGCATCCGGCCCGGCCAGCGCGGGAGCGGGGAGCAGAAGCGAAACGGCGAACAGCACGGCTGGCGAGCGGGTCATCACGAACCTCCGGTCTGGACGATGGACATACCGGAGAAGCTATGACGACGGGCCGCAAAAGGCAATGGGCCGCGGCCGGCGGCCCGACTACCCGGGTCACATGCCCTGAAGCTCGCTCATGCCCATCATCCCCGCGCCGATGCCGAACAGGACACCCAGCACCATCAGCAGGATGTAGACCAGCAGGAGCACGCCCATGATGGTGAAGTGGGTTCGCAGCCGGCCCATGGCATTCTTCGCCTCCAGCTCGTCATCGCGCTCGTAGGCCCGGGTGAAGCTGCCGGCTGCCTGCATCAGCACCACGCCGGCCCAGATCGGGATCCAGGCCACGATGATGCCGATGATCGACAGGGCCGTGAGCACCCCGGACAGGATCAGCATGACCCCGATCAGCTGCATCCAGAACTTGCCGCGATAAACCGGCTCGATGAGTTCGCGCACGCCGGTCGTACTGGTTGTCTCGTTCATGATTCCCCTTTTTCTCTCCCTCGGTGGCAGGTCGCCCGCAGCCGCCGACGCCTTCCCGAAGTGTAGCAGCCGGACCGCGCGAACTTACCTGCATGTTTGCAGGGGGACACAAGCCGGGGCCCGCCTGCCCCCCTATGCCGGATCGGGCGCACAGCGGACCTGGTTCCGCCCGCCTTCTTTCGCCTCGTACAGGGCCTCGTCCGCGCGCAGGAGCAGCTGACGGCGCCGGTCGTCCGCCTCGTCACCGCCCGTGACCGGCCGCTCCCCGGCGACGCCCACGCTCAGCGTCACATGCGCGGCAGCACCGGACTGGCTGTGTTCCAGCTCCAGGGCCTCCACCGACGCCCGCAGGCGCTCGGCGAAGTCGCGGGCATCGCTCGGTTCCGCACCCGGGAGCACCGCCACGAATTCCTCGCCGCCGTAGCGGGCGACCAGATCGGAACTGCGCCGCGGGGTCGCGTCCAGGGCGCGCCCCACTTCCTTGAGGACCCGGTCGCCGGCCTCGTGGCCGTAGTAGTCGTTGAAGGGCTTGAAGTAGTCGATGTCCATCAGGACCACGGCAATGGGCAGCGACTCCCGCCGGGCACGATCCCACTCGCGGGCATAGTGTTCGTCGAAATGCCGCCGATTGGGGATCGCGGTCAGACCGTCCATGTAGGAATACCGGAACAGCCGCTCGTTGGCCGCGGCCAGATCACGCGCCAGCTCGCCCAGCTGGAGATGCGTGCGGATGCGCGCCAGGGCCACGGGGAAGTCCACCGGTTTGGTAACGTAGTCATTGGCCCCGGCATTGAGCGCCTGGACGATGCTGTCGCTATTGTACAGTCCGGTCACCATGATCACCGGCAATTCGGTCGGGCCGTACTTGCGGCGCACCCGGGCCAACACCTCCTGGCCATCCATGTCCGGCATGACCACGTCCAGCAGGATCAGGTCGAAGTTTTCATCACCCAGCCGGGCCAGGGCGTGGAAGCCGCTGGTCACCGCCGACACGCGATACCCCTCGCGCTCCAGACGCCGGGCGAGAATCTCGAGGTTGGAACGATTGTCGTCGACCACCAGGATCCGCGGCGCGTCTTCCGGCGCTTCCCCGGGCGGGGCGTCGGATGAAGCGCCCGTGGCATCGCCGGGCCCGGAGGCCTCGGGGCCGGGATCGGGATCGGCAAGACGCGTACGACTGCCGGCACGCACCATATCGGCCAGATGGTTGATGGCGTCTCCGATCTTGTCGAGATCTCCGTGCAGGCTCCCGGCCCCGGCCTCCGGAACTGCGGCGCGGACATCGGAATGCAGCCGGGTCAGATCGGACAGCACGTCGGTCCATTCGGCAAACTGGTCTTCCAGCGGCGGCCCGCCTTCCTCCGGAGTGCGAATGCGATTGACCTGCTCGAGGAGCTCGTGGGCCTTCTGCACCAGGGCGCTCAACTGCTGCCCCGAACCACCATCGATGCCGGCATCCTCCAGGTCTTCCTGGACCATCTCGGCGTAACCGATGATGTGGTTCACCGGCGTGCGCAGGTCATGACGGATATTGGTGTTCGCCACGTTCATTGCCCGTGATCCGTGTTGCTGGCGGAGGCATGGCGGTCGACGTGGGAATGGATGGCCGCCAGCAGGTCCTCACGGCTGACAGCCCCCTTCTGGAAGATGTCCTCCACCCGCTCCAGCAGCCGGCCGCGTTCCGCGGCGGAAAGATCCCGGGCAGTAAGCACCAGCACCGGAATCCCCCCCCAGCGCTCGTGACGCTGCAGCTGGTCGAGAAAGGCGAAACCATCCATGCCCGGGAGCATCAGGTCGAGCAGAATGAGATCGACCCGGCCGTCCCGTTCCTCGAGACGGCGCAGCCCCGCCTGGCCGTCCTCGGCCTCGATCACCCGGCTGCCCTCGCAGTCGAGCTGGCGACGGATCATTTCGCGGGTCTCGGCATCGTCCTCGACCACCAGGACCGTGCAGGTACAGCCGCAGCCCGGCGATCGTTCGCAGGTCTCCGGGGTTGCGCCCCAGGCGCAGGGCGGGGGCATCTGCCGACCGACGGCCTCGAGCAGGTAATGCCGTTCTACGGGCTTGGTGACATAGTCGGCCGCCCCCAGCATGAACCCCATATCCCGGTCGCGCAGCATGCTCAGCATGATGACCGGGATGTCGCGGGTGTCGGGGTCGTTTTTCAGCGCGGTCATCACCGCCCAGCCGTCCATGGCGGGCATCATCACGTCCAGGGTGATCAGGTCCGGGCGCTGCTCGCGGGCCAGGCGCAGCCCTTCCTCGCCCCCGGTGGCCAGCGTCACCTGGTAGCCTTCCGTGGCCAGGCTGCGCCGAATCAGGTCGCGCACGCTGGCATCGTCGTCGATCACCAGCACATGCCCGGGGCGGCAGCTTCGCCCGGACGGTGGTGCCACCGCGGCGGAGCCGGAGGCATCCCGGCCGGCGCCGGGTACCTCACCCTGCAGCGGCAGGCGCACCACGAAGGTCGAGCCCTCACCGGGTTCGCTGCTGACCTCGATGTCACCGCCCATCATCCGGGCGAAATGCCGGCTGAGGGAGAGTCCGAGGCCCGTACCGCCGTACTTGCGCGTGGTGGACGCATCGGCCTGGGTGAACGGCTGGAACAGGCGCGCGAGCTGTTCCTCGGTAATTCCGATCCCGGTATCCCGGATTTCGAATTCCAGCGCGTCGTCCTCGCCGTCCCGCACGGTCAGGCGGATCTCGCCGTGGTCGGTGAACTTGGCGGCGTTCGACAGCAGGTTGAACAGGATCTGCCGCAGCTTGGTCAGGTCCGCATGAATGGTTTCGTGTCGCGTCCCGTTCTCGAGCCGCAGCTCGTTGCCACGGGACTCGACCAGGGGGCGCACGGTGGACAGCACCTGCTCGATCTCCGGGGCCAGGCTGAAGTCCTCCAGGTAAAGGTCCATTCGGCCCGCCTCGATCTTGGAGATATCGAGGATGTCGTTGATCAGGGACAGCAGATGGCGACCGGCGCTGATGATCTTGTCCGCATCATCGCTGAGTTCGCCGGCACCCAGATCCCCGGCCTCCTCGCTGAGGATCTCCCCGTAGCCGATGATCGCGTTCAGCGGAGTCCGCAGCTCGTGACTCATGTTGGCCAGGAAGGCGCTCTTGGCCTGATTGGCGGCCTCGGCGGCCTCCCGCGCCTGGCGGATCTGCTCCACCGCTTCATGCTGACGGGTCACGTCGGCCATGGTGCCGATGGTCCCCACCGTGTTCCCGTCGCGGTCGGTCGACCGCGCCATGCGCACGTCCATCCAGCGCACGCTGCCGTCCTCACAGGTGATGCGCAGGGTCTCGGCGCAGTCCGCGGTGCTGCCTTCCATGAACGGCGCGCAGCGGGCCAGCCCCTTGTCGCGGTCCTCGGAATGCAGGATCTCGATCCAGTCGCGGCCCAGACAGCGGGCGGCGGGAATCCCCGTAATGCGCTCCCAGGCCGGGTTAAGCATCACGATCCGGCGCTCCCCGTCGGTCTCGAAGAGGATCTCCTGGACGTTGTCGAAGACCCGGCGCAGCCGTTCCTCCGAATCCGTCAGGCGATGATTGGCCTGTTCCAGCTGCACCATGCGCTCGCGGGCGGTGGATTCCAGCGCGGCGTTGCGCTCGAACAGCGAGAAGCTGTCGCCCGCATCGTCCACCGCCCGTTCCACCCGGCGCATCAGCGCGGCGATGATGCGGTCCTTGCGCTCGAGCTCCGCTTCCAGCTCCCGGATGCGGTTGTCGTCTTCAGCGTTCATCGGTCCCCAGCATCACCCCGGTCAGGGTCTGATTGACATGCAGTCCGCGGAACTGCTCGCCGTAGGTATTGAATCCGATCAACGGCAGGCCGCGAAGGCTCGCGGAACCGGCCTCCAGGGCATCAAGGTCGGTCAGTTCCAGGCGCCGGAAGATGCAGTCGCAGGCCAGCAGGAAGCCGGGTTCGCCGTGGGTTTCACGGAGGCGGTCGAAGCTCTCGCGGATGCTCCGGGCCAGATCCACTCCCCTCCCGAGCGCCAGCACCAGACCATCGTCGATCGCGCAGTAGAAGGTGAGACTGCCATCGGGAAGAGCCTGCTGAATGGAGCGCACATACCATTCCCCGCCGACCCGCAGCATCACCGGGTGGCGCGCGAACACATGGCCGTCCAGCTCGGCGGGATCCACCCCCACCGCACGCGCGTAGGCCTCGGCCGCCGGCATGCCGTCGATTTCGTGGACCGTGCGTGACGCCGGATCGGCGGCGGTCGTAACCATGCGGATGTCGGTGGGCTCGAAATGCTGAAACCGGAACAGATGGAACGGATGGCCGGAATCGAACATCGCAACGACCGCCGCGCCCTCGTGGAACGCCCCGTCGTGATACACCGCGGTACCCTCGAAGCGCATTTCGTCACCCGCCGAACCGCCGAACAGCCCCACTCCGTGAAGACTGCCATGCAGCGTGGCGGCCACGGCCTCCTCCTGCATGGACAGGCCGTCGATCAGCAGCAGTGCGAACTGGCGTTCCGGGTCAAGGCCGTCCGTGGCCACCTCGTCCACCAGCGTCTGCACGGTTTCGGTGGACCAGGTCGCGTCAAACCCGTCCAGCGGCCCGATCAGGCGGGTGGCCACCCGCAGACGCGGCGAGCGGATCGAAGCCCCGGTCACGCTGCCGGCCACATAGCCCGTGGCGCCGCTCAGCTCGCCGGCCGTGGTGCAGCCCACCACCGGGCGGCCAGCGAACGCCCGGGCGATGGCCCGGCCCAGGGCATTGCGGTCATGGCGCGCGGAACAGAAGAGAAAGACCACCGAGGCGTCGGCGGCATCGAGTCCGGCGGCCACCTCGGCAATCGCTTCGTGCGGGTCGTCGGCGTGGCTGGAGGCCTGGCGGACGTCCGGCCCGACACCCGTGCTCATGCGGAGGCTCCGGCGCCATCCAGGTATGCATGGATCTTTTCCAGCAACCGCGGCATCTCCACCGGTTTGGTGTCGAAGTCATCGCATCCCGCCTCGAGGGCCTTCTCGCGATCACCCGTCATCGCATGCGCCGTGAGGGCGATGATCGGGATGACGGCCGTATCCGCCTCCCCCTTGAGCGTCCGGCTGGCTTCCCAGCCATCCATCACCGGCAGGCTCATGTCCATCAGGATCAGATCGGGGCGTTCGTCCCGCGCCAGCTGCACCCCCGTCGCACCATCCTCGGCAGTGGTCACCTCGAAGCCCTTGCGGGTCAGGCGCCGCGACAGCATGTCGCGGTTCATCTCGTTGTCTTCGACCAGAAGGATCCGGTTGCCCATGGCTGCTCTCGCTCTCAGTAATCGACCGACAGGGTCATCTGCACGCGGCGCTCGACTTCGGGCGCGGCGCTTTCCCGGTGGCTGGAGGTGTTGAACCCCTGTGCCGACAGCGCCAGCGAGGCGTTGTCGGTGAACTGGTACCCGATCCGCCCGCTGAAAAGGGTGTAGCTCGGGACATCCACTTCACGCATCTCGAACGGGCTTCCACCGCTTTCCAGCAGGGAGTATCCACTCACGTAGTTGCCGTAGAGATCAAACTCCCACGGGCCGGTCGCGTAGCCCAGACGGGCGTTAATCTTGTGCCGCGAGCTGCTGTCCTCGTAGTCGATGGCCTTGACCGGGCTCCCGTCCGGCCCGTAGACGGAATCGTCGAGGTCATCGCTGACGCGCAGGTAGGCATAGCTGCCCTCCATGATCCAGTTGCGCGTGGTCCGGCTCAGACCGACCTCGAAGCCGCTGGCGGAGGAATCACCCACGTTGGTGAACATCACGTAGGGGACCTGATCGACCATTGTGTCGGGGTAAATCCCCGGGACGCTCTTGAGGTCCTTGTTGCGGGTGTGAAAGACCGAGGTCTTGAGGCTGGCATCCCATTGCGGGATTTCCCGATCCCAGGTCAGCGCCACGTTGGTGACACGGGTGGGCTCCACCTCGGGGCTGCCGGCACCCCCGGCGAGGTTGCCCATCTGGGTGATGCCGTAATCATTGGGATCGAGCAGAAACATGAAGCTCCCCTCGATCATCGACGGCAGCTGGACCCCGCTGCCCGCCAGCAGACGGAAGGTGTCGTTGTCCGTGGCACGGAAGACCAGACCGCTGTTCCAGCTGACCTCGTTGAGCGTAACGTCGTAGTCATCCTGCTCGTACAGCCAGGTATCGGGCAGCCTGCCACTGCGTCCCGAACTCAGTCGGTCGTAGCGCACGGCATTGTTCAGGGTCAGGCGCGGGGTCATCTGCCAGTCCCACATGCCGCCCGCAGCCCAGACGTCGTAACTCACCTTGCCGCCCTCGAACGGCAGGCTGTAGAGGACGTTGCGGCGGAATTCGCCGGTCATGCGAAAGGTGTGATCGCTGGCGGGCTTGATCAGGTTCTGGACGCGCGCAACGGTAATGCGGTTGTCGATCTGGGTGTCGCCGATGAACGCATTGTTCATGTCCACGTGGGTGACGTTCTGATAGGCCGTCGCCTCGATCAGGCCGAAGTCGGTGTCGGCTCCCAGGTTGATCCGCAGCGACTGGTTGTCGTACTTCGCCTGGGTCAGACCATAGAACGGCAGCAGGTTGGTCTGGTCCGTACGAACGGTAGTGGCTTCGATGCCCACCTGGGTCCGATCACTGACCTGGAAGAGGGTATCGACGGCCGCGTGCCGGCGCCGCGAGCGATCCAGCCGGAAAGGTTCATCCACCGGGTGCGCATCGGTGTCGAACTCGTCGGCGCCGTAACCACCCAGCGAGATCCGGGCCCCGCCGACGTCCCCGAATTGGGCCGTGTGGGTGAGGGAAACCTCCTGATACCCGTGATTGCCGGCGCGCACGGTCACGTTGTTGTGATCGTCATAGAGCGGGCTGTAGGTGATGATGTTGACCACGCCGCCCACTGCATTGAAGCCGAACAGTGCCGCGTTGGGACCTTTCACCACCTCGATCTGCCGAATCTCGGACAGATTGACCGGCAGCGCGCCCCAGCTGGTATAGCCGCAGTAGTCCTTGTAAACCTGGCGACCGTTGATCAGCACCAGCAGGCGCTGGGAATACGGGCGGTTATACCCGCGCACGGTGGCGTCCACCGCGGCGAAGCTGTGCCGCCAGACATCCACCCCCTGGACCTGGCGCAGCAGTTCCGGGATATCGGTCGCGCCGGAACGGCGGATATCTTCGGCGGAGATGATCTCCATGTCCGCCGGCACCTCGGTGCTGCGCTGAGGGGAGCCGGTCGCGCTGGTGGTCACCGGCTCCTGGAACAGATCTTCCAGCGCACCGTAGTCGATGGCCTGGGCCAGCGCCGGCGCGGGGACCATTCCCGCAGACAGCAGGGCAACGCCAACGGCGAGCGGGCGAACGCGAAAGTCGAAACCGGAAGGCAGGGGATTAAGGTTCATAACGGCGGCCATCATCGTTCGGTGATCATCATGCGGAAGGAGGATGCAAAGCCCACATCGCTTTCCCGGGCCGCCTCGCGGCTGACGACGATCTGGACCCGCGGCTGGCTCGCCACCGCCATCACGCAATGGCCCGCATCCACGCATGCCATGTCCGAAGCGATGGTGATCAGGCCGCGACGGCTCGCCGCACTGTAAACATCCGTGGCCTGGTCTCCGGCGAGTCCGTCGGCCAGCAGGACGGCTTCCTGGCGGTCCAGGGCCCCCAGCTCGTCGGCCGCCATCAGGGTCGGCACGAGACGGATCCGTCCCTGCGGACCACCGCCGCCCATGGCATCGGCCATGCGACGCGCATGAGCCTCGGAAGCGGAATCGCCGGCGGCGTAAACCACGGCTACGGGCATGTCACCCCTGGGTCGATGGTCCAGGAAGCTCAGGGCTCGGGTGGCCACGCGCAGGTCCCGTTCGGGATCGGCGACAGCAAGGGACGGATATCCGAGTGCCAGTATCACGCCGCAGCAACAGGCGGCGGCCGTCAGTGTCAGGCGCCTGGTGCGCGCGTCTCTTGCTGCCACGTGACCTCCCGAGAGCGAGTCTTCATTCGTCGATGCCGGCGGTTTCGGTTTCGGCGACGGCCGCACCCGCAGCGGCCTGCTCGCGGACCAGCCGGTTCTTGATCATCTCCAGCAGGGTCCGCCGGTCGTACTGCCCCTTGCGCAGGACCCGGAGCGTTCGTTCCTGAAGCTGACGCGCCTCGTCCGGCTCCAGGTCCTTGGCGGTGATGACGACCACCGGCACATCACGCAGCTCGGGGTCCCCCTGCATGGCCTCGAGGACGCCGAAGCCGTCCAGGTTCGGCATCATCAGATCCAGCAGGAGCATCGAGGGGCGTTTTTTCCCCATGGACTCCAGCGCCTCGATGCCATCCCCCGCCGGTGCGGTGGCGATTCCCTCGCGGTCCAGGAGCCGTTCCAGGACGGCCCGGGCGTCGGGGTCGTCATCCACAACCAGAACGTGGTCACCATCGCCCGGTTTGCCATGACGGTTGATGATCTGCATCAAGTGACGCGTATCCACCGGCTTTGTGACCACGTTGCCCAGGGGCAGTGCATGGGCGGAGTCGCCGTCCTCGCGCTGACCCACCATGATCAGCGGGATCTCCGAAGCCCCGGGCATCTGCTTGAGCGTGGTCACCAGTGTCCAGCCGTTGCCCTGCTCCATCTGGCAGCCCACCGCAATGAGGTCCGGGTGCACCTCCTCGACCTTTTTCAGCGCCTCGTCCACGGTGCTGGCGAACACCACCGAGTAGCCTTCCTCCTCCAGCCCGCCACCGATCATGCGGTAGAGGTTCTCGTCCTGATCGAACAGCAGGAGGGTACCGGTGCCCTCGCTCGGCTCCGGCGTCGACTCGCTGGAAACACGCGGCAGTTCCACGGTGAAGGTGGATCCCGCACCCAGCTCGCTGCTGACGGTGACGTCTCCGCCCATCATGCGGGCGAAGTGACGGGTGATGGCGAGCCCCAGACCGGTCCCCCCGTACTTGCGGGTAGTGGAGGCATCGGCCTGGGAAAACGAACGGAACAGCCGGGCCATCTGATCCTCGCTGAGGCCGATCCCGGTGTCGCTCACGTGAAAACACAACCGATCGGCCTCGGGGTCCGAGGCGTCCGGGTACGTCTCGATCTCCAGGCGAATCTCCCCGTTCTCGGTAAACTTGGCGGCGTTGGAGAGCAGGTTGAACAGGCACTGCCGCAACTTGGTGACATCGGTATGCATGGTGCCGGCACCCTCGGCGCCCTCGACAACCAGCCGGTTCCCGTTCTTGCCCACCAGCGGCGTGACCATCGCCTCGACCTCGGAGGCGATCTGGCTGACTTCCTGATCCTCCAGGTACAGCTGCATGCGGCCCGCCTCGATCTTGGAGATATCGAGGATGTCGTTGATGAGCATCAGCAGGTGGCGCCCCGCGGAGCGGATCTTCTCGAGGTCGTCATCGAAATCGCTGAAGCCCATGTCCTCGGCTTCCTCGAGCAGCATGTCGCTGTAGCCGATGATGGCGTTCAGCGGGGTGCGCAGTTCGTGGCTCATGTTGGCCAGGAATTCGGACTTCGCCCGCGTGGCATCTTCGGCGCGTTCCTTGGCCTCGCGCATCGCGGCTTCGGCCTGCTTGCGGGCCGAGATGTCCAGCGCACTGAGCAGCAGGAGTTCACGCTCGCCCAGGGTGATCCGGCGTGCGGAGATCAGGGCCCAGAACGGGCTGCCGTCGGCCCGCCGCAGCTGCAGCTCGTGATGATCCACGAAGGCCCCGCCGGCCAGGTTCTCCCGCAGCTCCTCCCAGTCCCGAGCGTTTTCGAACAGCATCCCGACATTCTCGATGTCGGGCCCGAACAGATCGGTCAGACGCCGATTGTGGCGCTCGATGACCCCCATGGCCGGTTCGCACAGCACCAGCGGGAGGGGTGTGGCATCGAACAGCTTCTCCAGCATCTCCTCGCGTCGGCGCACCGAATCGATGAAGTAGTTCGCGGCCCGTCCAATGTCGCCGATCTCGTCGTTGCCCTCGACCGGAACCGAGGTGTTTTCGCCCCCGACACATCCGTTCATGCCGTGGTGCAGGGACTGCAGCCGGCGGACGACCCGACGGTTAACGTAATGGATGATCATCCCTGCCAGCAGCAGGCCGACGGCCATGGTGGTGGCGAGGACCGTCATGCGCTGATCCGAGAGCTCCTGCACCTCCTCCTGCCGCGTGATCACGCTGGTTTCCAGCTCGAAGGTGAGCATCGACAGCTCGCTGACCAGACGGCCGGCGCGGGCTCGCACCGTACCGAGCTCGGCCTGCACCGCCTCCGCCTGACGCAGTTGGCCTTCGCGCGTGGCCAGCAGTCCCGTGTCGCCGTGGACCAGCCGGCGCAGATCCGCGGTCAGCTGCCGGGCCTGCGGGCGCAGTGCCGGCGGCAGGTCTTCCGTCGCGCGGACGAGGATCTCGACGCGGTCCCTGGCCTGTTCGCGCAGCGGGGCCAGGTCTTCACGCGAGTCCACCGTCGCGGCCATGGCCAGACTCATGATCACCATGCCGGCGCGCCCCAGCCAGCTCGCCGGATAATCCGGGTCATCGCGCAGACGGCCAAGCCCGGTGCGCGCCTCGCGCAGATCGGCCAGCACCGACCGCGTGCGCTCCTCGTGGGCGGCATGTTCGTCCATTACCGCCTCCAGGGCACGCACCGAGCCCATCATGTCTTCGCGCAGGAAATCGAGTTCCTCGAGGGTTGCCGGGTCCACCTGGTTGCGCGGCATCTCTTCCAGAAGGGCACCGATATCGGCGTTGTAACGCTCGATTTCGGCAAAACCGGAAGCCCGCTCGGCCGGGTCTCCGGCCGTGAGCAGGCCAACCGACGTGGAGACGATCGCCTCGCTGCGCTGGACCAAATTCCCGGTCCCCATGAGCACCGGCACCTGTTCCGCCGCCAGCTCGTCAAAACTGCTCGCGAAGCGTTCGAAGGAAACGAGGGAAACGATACTCGCAACGACCGTGACGAGAGCGAGCCCGATCAGGCCGCCACGCAGGCGACTGGCAACTCCGAAGCGCATTGAAGCATCCCTCTGGATATCCATATGGCCCGTCCGGAACCATTCCCTGATCCGGACCGGGTGCTAATGCTGGCATGCTCCGTGCGGGATTACACCCCCGAAGCGTGAGCCAGGCGTTAGCCAGGATCAGAAACTCCGTGAAAAAGAAACCGCGGAAGCCGGGAGCGGCAGGCCCGGCGCGGCGTGATAGGCTTCACAAAAACACGATGAAAGCGGCGGGAAGAGAAAGCGATGAGCGAAATCATCTATCGCCTGGAACGCAGTGACGGCAGCGAGTGGTGCTATCGGGTGGATATCCACCGCTCGCGGGACCCGGCGCGCCACAACGACGAGGCCCATCCGGACTGGACCCGCCTGGAATGCCGACAGTGCGAAAACTGTCCGCTGGACGCGCGCACCGTGGAATACTGCCCGGCGGCCATCGAGTTCGCCGATATCGCGCGGCATTTCGCCGACAGCCCGTCGGTGGAACGCATCCGGGGCCGCGTGGACGCCCCCGCACGCAGCTATCTGAAGGAATGCGACGTACAGGAATTCCTGCGCTCGCTGTTCGGGCTGATCATGGCCTCGGGCGCCTGCCCGATCCTGTCGCGGCTGCGCCCTCTGGCGGAATTCCACCTGCCGTTCGCCACCCTCGAAGAAACGCTGTACCGCATGGCGGGGACGTATCTGGTCCGTCAGTACCTCGACCGCCGGGAGGGCGAGGCACCGCCCGACTGGGACATGGAAGGCCTGCAGGAACTGCACCGGGAGCTGAACACGGTCAACCGTGCCCTGATGGAGCGGGTACGCCTGGCGTCGCGGCGCGACGCCAACATCAATGCCATGCAGAACTTTGTATCCATCACCACGATCGTCGAGATGGACATCGACGCGAGCCTGAACCAGCTCCTGGGTACCCTGCGCCAGGGGCTCTGAACGCGGCGCAGCTACTTCGCGTCGAGTTCCCAGACGCCGTCGCCGGCCTCGCCCCGTTCCAGCAATCGCGTGCAGCGTTCGACGTAGCGTGCCGCGGGCGGGTCCCGGTCGGCAATGCTCGCGAACAGCGCTCGCGCCTCCTCCACCCGACCCTCGCGCAGCGTCTGCAGCGCCCGGGCGAAGACCTGGTAGCGTTCGGGAGCCGCATCCAGGGCCAGCCGCGCGACCGGTTCGTAGACCCGCACCGGGCGCGCCCGTCCGACCACGCGGATCTCGCCCAGCTCGCGGCAATACAGCGTTTCGGGGAGCTTCCGTACGGTGCTTTCCGCTATCAGGGTGTACGTACCGAAGACCTTGTTTGCCCCCTCCAGCCGCGCGGCCAGATTCACCGCGTCACCGAGCATGGTGTAGTCGAAACGGGTACGCGACCCCATGTTGCCGACCACCGCCTCGCCGGTGTTCACGCCGATACGCATCGCGAGATCGCGTCCGGCCCGCCCGCGCAGGCGCGGCGCCATGGCCGCCAGCCGGCGCTGACATTCGAGCGCCGCCTCCACCGCCCGGCGCGGATGGTCGGGGACATCCACCGGCGCGTTCCAGAAGGCGATGATCGCATCGCCCTCGTACTTGTCGATGGTGGCTCCACAGGCCGTGAGGATGTCGGTCATCTCCGTCAGGTACTCGTTGAGCAGCCGCGTGAGATCATCCGGTGACAGCCGCTCGCTGAGGCTGGTGAAGCCCTCCAGATCACTGAAGAAGATGGTGAGTTCGCGGCGCTCGCCCCCCAGTTTCAGGCGGTCGGGCTCCTCCAGCAGGCGTTCGATCACCTGCGGGCTGAGATACTGCGCGAAGGCCGCCTTGATGAAGCGGCGTTCACGGCCCTCGCGGGCATAGTTGTAGACCGCGGCCCCCACGGTCCCCGTCAGCCCGGCCACCAGCGGCACGGCCAGCGGCAGCCAGACCCCGCCGGCATGCGCAAAGCCGGACAGCAGCACCGGCGCCACCAGGGCAAATGCAATGGCCAGGGCCGTACTCGCACTGCTGCGCCCCAGCCCGGCGAGGAACGCCGGCAGAAAGGCCAGCAGACCGACCAGCACCAGCGCCCGGGTGGCGTCGACCTCGCGCATGAAATTCCCCGTGGTCAGATTCTCCAGCATGGTCGCGTGGAACTCCACGCCGGGCGCACGCGGATCCAGCGGCAGCGGTCGCAGGTCGAACAGCCCGGCCGCCGACAGCCCCACCATCACATGCCGCCCTTCGAGTTCTGCAGGGTCGACCGGCGTGTCGGTGCCGGGGTCGGCCTCGGGGTCGGCCGCCAGCCGCAGTTCGCTCTGGATGACCGCGGCCGCCCGCAGCCGGGTACGTTCCGCGCCCGGCCGCTCGAAGCGCAGGATCAGGCGGCCATCCGGGTCCAGCGGCACATGCCGTTCACCCACCCGCAGCGCCCGGCCGTCGTCCTCCAGCCGCAAACCGGGCGGCTCCTCCGATCCCGCGAGAAAGGCCGCCAGCCCCAGCCCGGGTACCAGCTCCCCGTCGAAGCGAGTCACCGGCGGGAGCCGGCGGTAGACCCCGTCGGGATCCGGGGTAATGTGCACGTTGCCCATGCGCGCCGCCGACTGCGCAAGCTCGGTCACCGGGAAGGTCGCGCGGGAAAACGCGGGGAAGGGGTCGCCCCCGGTCCCTTCCACTTCCACCGTCGCGGACGACACGGGCGCGTCCTGCGGGAACCGGTCGTGGCGGGCAGCCTCCTCGCCGTACAGCGCGGCGAACACCGTCGGACCAAAATCCGCGGCGGCCCGCGCAAAGCGGCGATCGTCATGCACGCCGAAGCCGGAGTCGTCGGTATACAGCACATCAAAGGTCAGCGAGGCGGCCCCCGCCCGGCGGGCGAAATCAGCGATCACCGCCGGGTATTCACGCGGCCACGGCCAGCCCTGGCCCTGCGTGTCCAGCGCCCACTCGAGGCTCTGCTCGTCGACCAGGATCAGCACGACCTCGTCATCACCGCCCGGAGCCAGCAGGCCGGCCAGCAGACGCGCCTGCAGGTCGTAGGCCGCCCGCTCCGGCCCGTCCAGCCATCCCGACTGCTGCGCCACCAGGGCCAGCAGGACCGCCAGCAGCCCGGTCATCAGGGCCCGCCGGAAACGGCCTCCGGAGCGGGAGTTTGCGGACATCCGGGGGAGCGGTCAGAGGGCCGTGCGGAATCGCGAGAACCGCTTGGCCCGGGCTGTGCTGCGCGACTCCGCCGGCTCCAGCCCCAGCTCCGCGATGCGACTGGAGGGCGATGGATGGGTACGGGCGAATCCGGGGCCCTGCGGATTCCATTCGTCATCCATGCGCTCCAGCACGCGGCTCAGCGCCTCGGGGCGATAGCCGGTGCGCTCGAGGATGGCCACCGCCCCGTCGTCCGCCTCGCGCTCGAACTCGCGTGAATAGCCGTTCACGAACAGGGTCCGGGTGATGTCGTCGATGGAGTCCTCGAAGATGTCCGTCAGCTCGCGCAGATCATCGTCCCCCGCCAGCTGCGCCCCGGTCAGCGCCGCACTGGTGAGCGCCGCGGTCACGCGCGAGCTGCGGATCGCCTGCAGGCCGTGGCGCTCCTGCACGTGGGCGATCTCGTGCGCGAGTATGGCCGCCAGTTCGTCCTCGGTCTGCGCCAGCCGGGCCATGCCGCGAGTGATGAAGATATGCCCGCCCGGGGTGGCAAAGGCATTGAGCTCGTCGGAATCCAGCAGGCGGAAGGAATAGCCCTGGTAGAGAGTCGGGCGCTCCGAGTGCAGGGCCAGGACCCCGCCCAGGTTGTTCAGGTACGCCTGTGCGGCGGGGTCATCGAGGACCGCGTAGTCCTCCAGCACCCGGGCCGCCACGGCGCGGCCGATGAAATATTCCTGCTCCGGGGTGAAATCCTCCATGCTGCGCTCCGCCAGCTCGCCGGTCTGGCGCAGGCTTTCGGCCTGCCGCGCATCCAGCACGCCGGTCCGGGTCCCCAGCTCCGCACCCACCGAAGCGACCGTTCGGCAACCCGCCAGCAGCGCCAGCGACAGCACCAGGAACACCGGCAGCAGCAGGCAGGATCCATTGCGTACTCGCATCACTCACCCCCCGGCAGATGCAGCTCGCCCTGCTCGAGGAACGCCCTCAGATCCTCGGGATCCGCTCCCCCGGCTTCCATCCGGTCGACCGGGGCAAAGGACAGGCCGCGCTCACTGCGATAGCGCTCCTCCACCTCCTCGTTGAATCCGCGCCCGGCCAGCGCGATCTCGTCGCGGTCCGCGTCGCGTTCAACGTCGTCCCCGTCCTCCGTCAGGATCACCGGATCCCGGCTCAGCGCGGACAGGTGCAGCCAGCCCTCCTCGCCGGCCTCGCTGCGCACCCGCAGGAATCCCTCGCGGCGGTCACGCACCTCGACCCGGGTCCCGTAATCAAGATGCCCGCGTATCGCGGTCAGATGTCCGGGCGCCTCGCGCAGCTCGGCCGAGCGCACGGCCACGTCCCCGGGATCGCCGCGCTCAAAGGCCAGCGCGACGGAGCCGGCACCGGCAACGGCCAGGACGAGAAACAGCACCGGGAGGTTTCGGATACGCAGCATGGTGAGGACCTCGGCCGTGAGTGATCGCCCGCACCGGGAAAAGCCGACGGACAATGGACCCTCTTCCTACCGAAGCGGCCCCGCGGCGTCAAGCCGCCAGTACACGCCGGCAGGGGCGCCCGACGATGCCCCGGTACGGCGGTGCGGACGCGGTGGGGGGATCGGTGGCTCACACCTCGCGGTAGATCTTCGCGCCTTTGTCGACAAACTCGACGGCCTTCTCCTGCATGCCCTTTTCCAGCGCCTCCTGCTCCGACAGACCCTGGGCCGCGGCATAGTCGCGCACGTCCTGGGTGATCTTCATCGAGCAGAAGTTCGGGCCGCACATGGAGCAGAAGTGGGCGACCTTGTGCGCGTCCTTGGGCAGGGTCTCGTCGTGGAATTCGCGCGCGCGCTCCGGATCCAGCGCCAGGTTGAACTGGTCCTCCCAGCGGAACTCGAAGCGCGCCTTGGACAGCGCGTTGTCCTGCAGCTGCACGCCGGGAAAGCCCTTGGCGAGATCGGCCGCGTGGGCGGCGATCTTGTAGGTGATGATGCCGTCGCGCACGTCCTGCTTGTTGGGCAGGCCCAGATGCTCCTTGGGCGTCACGTAGCAGAGCATCGCGGTGCCGTACCAGCCGATATTGGCCGCGCCGATGCCGGAGGTGATGTGGTCGTAGGCCGGGGCGATGTCGGTGACCAGCGGGCCGAGGGTATAGAACGGCGCCTCGAAGCAGTCCTCCAGCTCCTTGTCGACGTTCTCCTTCACCTTCTGCAGCGGGACGTGGCCGGGGCCCTCGATCATCACCTGCACGTCGTGTTCCCAGGCCTTCTGGGTCAGCTCGCCCAGGGTCTCCAGCTCGCCGAACTGGGCGGCGTCGTTGGCATCGGCCAGGCAGCCGGGGCGCAGGCCGTCGCCCAGCGAGAACGAGACGTCGAAGGCCTGCATGATCTCGCAGATCTCGTCGAAACGGGTGTAGAGGAAGTTTTCCTGGTGATGCGCCAGGCACCACTTGGCCATGATCGAGCCACCGCGCGAGACGATGCCGGTCACGCGGTCGGCGGTTAGCGGCACGTACTGCAGACGTACGCCCGCATGGATGGTGAAGTAGTCCACGCCCTGTTCGGCCTGCTCGATCAGGGTGTCGCGGAACAGCTCCCAGGTCAGGTCCTCGGGCTTGCCGTCGACCTTCTCCAGCGCCTGGTAGATCGGCACGGTGCCGATCGGCACCGGCGAGTTGCGCAGGATCCACTCGCGGGTCTCGTGGATGTTCTTGCCGGTAGACAGGTCCATCAGGGTGTCGCCACCCCAGCGCGCGGACCATACGAGCTTCTCGACCTCCTCCTCGATCGAGGAGGAGACCGCGGAGTTGCCGATGTTGGTGTTGACCTTCACGCGGAAGTTGCGGCCGATGATCATCGGCTCCAGTTCCGGGTGGTTGATGTTCGCCGGGATGATCGCGCGGCCGCGGGCGATCTCGTCGCGCACGAACTCGGGGGTGATTTCTTCCGGAATCGAGGCACCAAAGGACTCGCCGGCGTGCTGCCGCAGCAGCTTCGTGTAGCGCGGGTCGGCGCGCATCTCCTGCAGGCGGTTGTTCTCGCGGATGGCGACGAACTCCATCTCCGGGGTGATGATCCCCTGGCGGGCGTAGTGCATCTGCGAGACGTTCGCCCCGGACTTCGCGCGGCGCGGCGGGCGGATGTGCTCGAAGCGCAGGCTGGCCAGTTCCGGATCGGCGGCGCGGGCGCGGCCGTACTCCGAGCTCGGGCCGTCCAGCCACTCGGTGTCCGCGCGCTCGTCGATCCACGCACCGCGCAGGTCCGCCAGCCCGCGGGTCAGGTCGATGCTCGCCTCGGGGTCGGTATAGGGGCCGGAGGTGTCGTAGACCGGGATCGGCGGGTTCTCCTCGGGCGTGCCGGAGGTCATCGTCGGCGTCTGCGCGACCTCGCGATACGGCACGCGGAGATCCGCGCGCGAACCCTGGACGTAACGTTTCTCGGAGTTCGGGAACGGACGGGTAACCTCGGCGGAGACCTCGGCGGTCTTGCGGGCAAACGACTCGGGGATGGCGCTCATGATCGGACCTCTGCTGCTGTCGCACGGGGCAGAGGGAGCGCGGGCAGGGCGATCGCGGGGACGGAACCCCCGGGTACAGCAGATCGTTGACCGAGCTTCCCTCCGCCGGTATCAACCGGTTCAGGTTCAAGGGGACTCTCTCAGCCCCCTCGTCGCTCGCGACAACGGGGCACCCCCAGCTCACATCCGAGTGTAACGCAGAGCCGCCCGGTAAGCACGGCGGGGCCGTTTGCGCTAGATTAAAGGTCTGTGACACTCTTCGCGCCGCCATGAGCCCCAAGAACTTTGTCTTCGAGCTGTTCGGCCGGTCCCCGGTGCGCCCGCTGCAGGCGCACATGGACAAGGTCCGTTCCTGTATCGCGGAACTGCCGCTGTTCATTCAGGCGGTGGATCGCGAAGACTGGGATGCGGCCCGCACCCATCAGGAGCGCATTGTCGAGCTCGAACACGATGCCGACCGCCTGAAGAAGGATCTGCGTCTGCACCTTCCCAAGGGGCTGATGCTCGCCATGTCGCGCCGCGACGTCCTCGACACCCTCCTCATCCAGGACCAGATCGCCAACAAGGCCAAGGACATCGCCGGGCTGATGCTGGGCCGCCAGATGCGTTTCCCCGACGACATGCAGGAGCCCGTGCAGCGGTTCCTGCAGCGCAGCGTGGACACCGTCGACCAGGCGGGGCGTGCGGTCAACGAACTGGACGAACTGGTGGAAGCGGGTTTCCGTGGCCACGAGGTCGAGGTCGTCAACCGCATCCTGCAGAAGCTCGACAGCCTCGAGCACGAGGCCGATGACGCCCAGCGCGAGGTCCGCGAAATGCTGTTTGCCCGGGAGACGGAGCTGCCGCCGGTGAACGTGATGTTCATGTATCGCGTGATCGACTCCATTGGCGATCTCGCCGACCTGGCACAGCGCGTGGGCAGCCGCCTGCAGCTGATGCTGGCCAAGTAACCACCCGACACAAAACGAGGCTCGGGAGACGGCATGGAATACGGCATTGTGCTGCTCGCCCTCGCGGTCATCTTCGGTCTGTTCATGGCCTGGGGCATCGGCGCCAACGACGTGGCCAATGCCATGGGCACCTCGGTGGGCTCGCGCGCCCTGACCATCCGCCAGGCGGTGGTGGTGGCCGGGATCTTCGTGTTCGCCGGTGCCTGGCTGGCCGGGGGCGAGGTGACCCAGACCATCCGCAGCGGAATGGTCGATTCCGAGCTGCTCGCGGACAGTCCGGACTTGCTGGTATTCGGGATGCTGGCGGCCCTGGCGGCCGCCGGAACCTGGCTGATGGTTGCGTCGTATTTCGGCTGGCCGGTTTCGACCACGCATTCCATCATCGGCGCCATCATCGGTTTTGCCGTGGTCGGCCTGGGCTTCGAGGTAGTGCGCTGGGAACGGGTGGGCACGATCGCGATGTCCTGGGTGCTGTCGCCGATGATCGGCGGCGCGATCGCCTTTGCCCTGTTTCGCAGCATCCAGCTGCTGATCCTGGATACCGCCAAGCCGCTGAAAAACGCCCGACGCTGGGCACCGCTGTACATCTTCCTGACGGCCTTCGTCACCGCCCTGGTGACCATGTTCAAGGGCCTCACCCATGTCGGCCTGAACCTGACCACGGTACAGAGCTACAGCCTGGCGATCCTGATCAGCCTGGGCGTGGTGGCGGCCGGCATGCTGGCCATCCGCCGGCTGCGCTTCGAAGAGACCCCGCCGGATGAAAACGGCTCGCACTTCAGTGACGTCGAGAAGGTCTTCGGCGTGCTGATGGTGGTCACCGGCTGCGCCATGGCCTTTGCCCTGGGCTCCAATGACGTCGCCAATGCGGTGGGGCCGCTGGCCGCGGTGGTCGACGTGATCCAGACCGGCGAGGTGGATCCGGAGACGCTGGTGCCGATGTGGGTGCTGCTGCTGGGCGGCTTCGGGATCGTGTTCGGCCTGTTCACCTACGGCCACAAGGTGATCGCCACGGTGGGCACCGGGATCACCCAGCTGACCCCCAGCCGCGGTTATGCCGCGACGGCGGCCGCGGCCGCCACCGTGGTGCTGGCCTCGGGCACCGGCCTGCCGATCTCCACCACCCATACCCTGGTGGGCGCGATCCTCGGCGTGGGCCTGGCCCGCGGGATCGCGGCGATCGACCTGCGCCTGGTACGCATGATCTTCATGTCGTGGATCGTGACCCTGCCGGCCGGCGCAATCCTGGCGATCCTGTTCTTCTACGTGCTGCGCGGCCTGCTGGGCTGAAATCCGGGCCAGGAACGGAGCCGGCCGGGTCAGTGCTGCGGCCGCGGCGGCAGCGGCCGCAGGCTGAACAGCAAGAGCCCCAGCCCCAGGATCCCCGCGGGCCAGGCCGGCCAGGCCAGCCCCAGCCACTCGGGCACGTCCAGCTGCAGGCTCAGGCCCGCCACCACCAGCAGCCCCAGCGCGGCCAGGCCCTCGCGCCGGCGCCGGTCCTGCTGACCGAGACCGTCCTCCAGCTCGCGGATCTGCTGGCGCAGCGCGGCATCGCGTTCGGCCCGCTGCTCCTCCACCGTCAGCGCCTTCTCCACATGCAGCGGCAGCTCCGGCAGATGGGCCAGCAGCCGCGGCAGGTGTTCGCGCGCGCTGCGGAAGAAGGCGCGCGTCCCCATGCGCTCGTGCATCCACTGCTCGATGAACGGCTTGGCGGTGGTCCACAGGTCCAGCTGCGGGTACAGCTGGCGCCCCAGGCCCTCGATGTTCAGCAGGGTCTTCTGCAACAGCACCAGCTGCGGCTGGACCTCCATGTCGAAGCGCCGCGCGGTCTGGAAGAGCCGCATCAGCACCTGGCCAAAGGAGATCTCGTCCAGCGGCTTCTGGAAGATCGGCTCGCACACCGACCGGATCGCCGCCTCGAACTCGTCGACCCGGGTGTCCTTCGGGACCCAGCCGGATTCCACGTGCAGCTCGGCCACGCGCCGGTAGTCACGGTTGAAGAAGGCGTAGAAGTTCTCCGCGAGGTAACGCTGGTCGGAGTCCAGCAGCGAGCCGACGATGCCGAAATCGACCGCGCGGTACGTCGGGTCGTCGGGATGGGTGGCATCGACGAAGATATTGCCCGGGTGCATGTCGGCGTGGAAGAAGTTGTGCTTGAACACCTGGGTGAAGAAGATCTCCACGCCGCGCTCCGCCAGCAGCCGCAGATCCACCCCGCGTTCACGCAGGGCGGCCACGTCGGCCACCGGAATGCCCTCGATGCGTTCCATCACCAGCACGCTCTGGCGGGTATAGTCCCAGATGATTTCCGGGATGTAGAGCAGGTGGCTGTCGGCGAAATTGCGATGGATGGCCGCCGCGTTGGCGCCCTCGCGGATCAGGTCCAGCTCGTCGGTGACGGTCTTCTCGTACTCGTCCACCACCTCGCGCGGGCGCAGCCGCCGAGCCTCGCTCCAGTAGCGATCCGCCAGCGCGGCGATGGTGTGCATCACCTCGAGGTCCGCGCGGATGGTCTTCAGGATGCCGGGCCGCACGACCTTCACCACCACCTCGCGGCCGTCCTGCAGCCGCGCCTCGTGGACCTGGGCGATGGAGGCCGAGGCCAGCGGGGTATCGGAAAACTCGGCAAAGGCGATGTCCACCGGGCGTTCCAGCTCGGCCTCGATCACCGCGCGCGCTCGGTCGGCGGGGAACGGCGGGACACGATCCTGCAGGCGCGCCAGCTCCACCGCGATGTCGTCCGGCAGGAGGTCGCGGCGGGTCGACAGCATCTGCCCGAACTTGATGAAGATCGGCCCGAGGTCCTCCAGCGCGCGGCGGATGCGTTCGCCCCGCGTGCCCCGGGTGCGGCGGAACCAGTTCCACGGCGCGAGATAGAGCAGGAAACTCAGCGGACGCAGCGGCTTGAGGGTGAACAGGATGACGTCCAGCCGGTAGCGCACCAGGACCCGGGCGATGGTCCACAGCCGCAGACCCTGGTAGAAGCTGCGTCGCATGGGTGTCAGGCGTCTCCGGATTCGAGACGCCGCAGGCGCGCCTCCAGCCGGGCGGTATCGTCGCGCAGGCGGGCCACGTCCTCGCTGAAGGCCTCGAAGGCCCCGGACGGCGGCAGCCAGCCCGCCTCGTCGCGGGCATAATCGGCCACATCCTCGGCGGAGCGGGTGGCCGCATGGCGCAGGCCGCCGGTCACACGCCGGAACAGGTCCTGCAGCGGACCGGCCGAACCGGCGCCGGCAACCCGCTCGAACAGCGCCGCCCAGTCATGCTCGGCCTCGCCCAGCGCGCGCTGCAGATCCGACAGTGCGGTGGCATCCCCGGTGATTTCCAGGCCGCTGCGGTCGTCGCGGGTCATGGCCGCCCCCAGCGACAATGGCGAGCCGGCCACGCGGGCATCCACGGGTTCGTCCACCCCGCCGATCACCTGCAGGCGGTCAGCGGCACCCACCAGACTGAACGCGACCCCCGGCGGCTCGACCACGATGGCCACCGCGCGTCCGGCCAGGCGTTCGCGCGCGTGGGGCGGGGCGGCCTCCAGGAGCTCGTTCAGCAGGGTCTCGACCAGAGCGGTGACGGGGCTCGGCAGGGCGGCGGGCTCGGACATCGGTGGCGGCTCCCGGGGTTACAGGCGGGTGGCACGGTGCAGCGCGACGATCCCGCCAGTGAGGTTGTCGTATTCGACGCGTTCCAGGCCGGCATCGCGCATCAGCCCGGCCAGGGTCTCCTGATCCGGGTGCATGCGGATGGATTCGGCCAGATAGCGATAGGAATCCGCATCATTGGCGACCAGACGCCCCATCAGCGGCAGGAGCCTGAAGGAATAGACATCGTAGGCCGGCCGCAGCGGCGCCACCGGCTGCGAAAACTCCAGGATCAGCACCCGACCGCCGGGCTTGAGCACCCGGCGCATCTCCGCCAGGGCGTTTTCCTTGCGGGTCACGTTGCGCAGGCCGAAGGCCATGGTGATGCGGTCGAAGGACTCGTCGGGATACGGCAGGACTTCGGCATCCGCCTGCACGTAGTCGATGTTGCCGACCCGGCCCTCGTCGATCAGCCGGTCGCGCCCGGCCTCCAGCATGGAGGCGTTGATGTCGCAGACCACGACCTGGCCCTTCGGTCCGACCCGCGGCGCGAACGCACTGGCGAGATCGCCGGTCCCGCCGGCCAGGTCGAGGATGCGCATGCCGGGCCGCACCCCGGCGCGTTCCACGGTGTAGCGCTTCCACACGCGGTGGATGCCCATGGACATCAGGTCGTTCATCACGTCGTAGCGGGAAGCCACGGAGTGGAACACCTGTCCGACCCGCTCGGTCTTCTCGGATTCGGAAACGGTCTGGTAGCCGAAGTGGGTCTTGCCGGGGTCGTCGTCGTTCATGAGTCTTCTTGCGTCAGTGGGTGCGGCGTTCGTGACCGGCCTGATGCAGCCGTTCCAAGTAATCCTGCCACAGACGCTCCTGTTCCGTACCCAGCTTGTAGAGGTAATCCCAGTCGTAGATGCCCGTATCGTGGCCGTCGGAGAACACCAGCTTGACTGCGTAATTGCCGACCGGCTCGATCGCGGTGATGTTCACGTCCTCCTTGCCGACCTGCAGCACCTCCTGTCCGGGGCCGTGCCCGCGCACCTCGGCCGACGGCGAATACACCCGCAGGAACTCGCAGGGCAGCTCGAAATGCGAGCCGTCGGCATAGCGCAGCTCGAGGATGCGCGACTTCTGGTGCAGCTGGATGTCCGTGGGTCGTTGCGTACTGCTCATGCGGCCTCCGACGTGCGGCGCCCGGATTGCCCGGGACGATGGGAACGCCCGGGACCGCCAGGGCGGCCCCGGAATCACTGCCGCCGGCGAGGATACCAGCCCGCGCACCCCGACGGGCATACCCCGGCACGGGCTCCGGGGTTGGGGCGCTACAGGATGTAGCGCGACAGGTCCTCGTCCTCGGCCAGGTCGCTCAGGCGTTCGTCGACGAACGCGCGGTCGATCACGACCGGTTCCGGGATGTCGGGGGCGCGGAACGCCACATCCTGCAGCAGGCGTTCGAGCACGGTGTGCAGCCGCCGGGCGCCAATGTTCTCGGTGCGCGCGTTGACGTCGTGGGCGATCTCGGCGAGACGCTGCACGCCCTCGTCGCGGAATTCCACGCTGACGCCTTCGGTCTTCATCAGCTCCACGTACTGCTCGGTCAGCGAGGCCGTGGGCTCGGTCAGGATGCGCACGAAGGCCTCCACCGACAGCGGCTCCAGTTCCACCCGGATCGGCAGCCGGCCCTGGAGCTCGGGGACCATGTCCGACGGCTTGCTCAGGTGGAACGCGCCGGAGGCAATGAACAGGATGTGGTCGGTGTGCACCATGCCCAGCTTGGTCGACACGGTAGTGCCCTCGATCAGCGGCAGCAGGTCGCGCTGCACGCCCTCGCGGGAGACATCCGAGCCGCTCTTTTCGCTGCCCTTGGCGACCTTGTCGATCTCGTCGAGGAACACGATGCCGCTCTGCTCGACCCGCTCGATCGCCTTGACCTTGAGTTCCTCCTCGTTGACCAGGCGCGCGGCTTCCTCGTCCACCAGCAGGCGCCGGGCATCGGCGATCTTAAGGCGCCGCTGCTGACTTTTCTGCCCGCCCATGTTCTGGAACATCGACTGCAGCTGACTGGCCATCTCTTCCATGCCGGGCGGTGTCATCAGTTCGACGTTCTGCCCCTGCTGCTGGAGCTCGATGTCGATCTCGCGCTCGTCCAGACTGCCCTCGCGCAGACGCTTGCGCAGCTTCTGCCGGGTCTCGTTGTTGGCCGCGTCGTCGCCGGACTCGGTGAAACCGGCGTTGCGCGGCCGCGGCAGCAGGGCATCGAGGATGCGCTCCTCGGCGGCGTCCTCGGCCTGACCACGATGCTGCTGCATCTCTTCCTCGCGCAGCTGCTTGATCGCATTTTCGGCCAGATCCCGGATGATCGATTCCACATCGCGCCCGACATAGCCCACCTCGGTGAACTTGGTCGCCTCGACCTTGATGAACGGCGCCTTCGCCAGCTTTGCCAGACGGCGGGCGATCTCGGTCTTGCCGACGCCGGTAGGGCCAATCATCAGGATGTTCTTGGGCGTGACCTCGGGCTGCAGGGCCTCGGGCAGCTGGCGCCGGCGCCAGCGGTTGCGCAGGGCGACGGCCACGGAACGCTTGGCGTCGTCCTGGCCGATGATATAGCGATCCAGTTCCTGGACGATCTCGCGGGGGGTCATGTCGCTCATGGCTTGCGGTCCTGAAGGGTCGCGGCCGGGGAGCCTTGCGGGCGACGCCGGGGCGTCACTCGGCGTCGAGGCTCTCCAGCGTAATGTTGTGATTGGTGTAGACGCAGATGTCGGCGGCGGTATGGAGGCTCTTCTCCACCACGTCGCGCGCCGGCAGGTCGGTGTTCTGCAGCAGGGCCTGGGCCGAGGCCTGGGCGTAGGGGCCGCCGGAGCCGATCGCGATCAGCGCGTTCTCGGGCTCGATCACGTCGCCATTGCCCGAGATCACGAACGAGTTCTCGCGATCGGACACCGCCAGCAGGGCCTCCAGCTTGCGCAGCGCGCGGTCGGTGCGCCAGTCCTTGGCCAGCTCGACCGCCGCACGGGTGACGTTGCCGGAGTGCTTCTCCAGCATGCCCTCGAAGCGCTCGAACAGGGTGAAAGCGTCGGCGGTACCGCCGGCGAATCCGGCGAGGATGCGGTCATGATAGACGCGGCGCACCTTGCGCGCGTTGCCCTTCATCACGGTGTTGCCCAGCGATACCTGGCCGTCGCCGCCCAGGGTCACGGCGCCATTGCGGCGCACACAGACGATGGTGGTGCCACGAAACTGCTCCACGGTGGTCTCCTGCAATCGGTGGTCGGATCCGGACCGGGATTGTACGCGGTTGCGGCCGCCTACGAACCCGTCTCGTCGGCCGGATCGTGACGCCGCGCGCGGGGATGGGCGGCATCGTAGACCTCGGCCAGGTGCTGATAGTCCAGATGGGTGTAGATCTGGGTAGTCGACAGATCGGCATGCCCCAGCAGTTCCTGCACCGCGCGCAGGTCGCCGCTGGATTCCAGCAGGTGGCTGGCGAAGGCGTGGCGCAGGCGATGCGGGTGCAGATGCACGTCGAGCCCGCCCCGGCGCCCCGCCTCGGCGACCCGTCGCTGGACCGAACGGTTGCTGATGCGCTGCCCGCGCCGGGTCACGAACAGCGCGGGTTCGTCGACATCCGCCCACTGGCCGCGCACCGCCAGCCAGTCGCGCAGGGCGGCCAGCGCCATGCGTCCGGCGGGCACCCGGCGCTCGCGGCGGCCCTTGCCGAGTACTCGCACCATGCCGGCGTCCCGGTCCACGTCCGGCAGATCCAGCCCGGTGAGTTCCGCCAGCCGCAGTCCGGAGCCGTACAGCAGCTCCAGCATCGCGCGGTCGCGGCGCGCCAGGGGCGAATCGGGATCGGCCGCTTCCCCGTCCGGCGCGGAGGCGGTGGCGGGCGGGGCATCCAGCGCCTGCTGCGCCTGATCGACATCCAGCCCGCGGGGCAGCGGACGGTCGGTCTTCGGGCCGCGCAGCCCGGCGGCCGGGTTGGCGGCGCGCTCGCCGCGCTCCACCTGAAAATCGAGGAAACCGCGCACTGCAGCGAGGAACCGGCGGACCGAGCGCGGATGCCGCCCGCCCCGGGCCAGGCCGGCCACGATGCGGCGCAGCGCGGCGGCATCCAGCTCCGTCCAGGGCGCGCCCCAGGCCCGGCGCAGTTCGCGCAGATCGCGACCGTACGCGGCCACGGTGTGCAACGACAGGCCGCGCACATCACGCAGATGGGCGAGATAGGCCTCGATGGCGGGATCGGGTTGCGACTCGGACTCAGGCGGCCTGTTTGCGGTCGGCATGGCAGCGGATGGACTCGGCCAGGAGCTCGCCGATATGGGTGACGAAGTAGGTCCCCATGTCCGGCTGGAAGCGATCCGGCGAGGCGCTGGCCAGACCCAGCACGCCTACGCGTTCGTCGTCGGCCAGAAGCGGCATCAGGATCGCCGAACCCACCGTGTGGTCCGCATCGTCGAACAGCACCTTCAGCATGTCAGGCGGCACGCGGCCGCACTGCGCCCGGCCGCGGGCGAACAGCGGTTCCAGCACGGCCAGCTGGGCGGTATCCAGGGCGTGCAGGTCCTGCACCTCGCGCTCCGCCAGACGGATGCTCACCCGCTCGGCGCCCAGTTCATCGCGCAGGGCATCCTGGGTCAGCGCCAGCACCGCATCCAGGTTCTCCGCACGCATCAGGGTTCGGGCCAGATCGTGCAGCTGGCGGCCGACCCGTTCGTTGTCGCGGGCGCGCTCCACCAGCTCGTGCATGCGCTGCTCCAGCTGGCGGTTCTGCTCGCGCAGGCGCTTGAGCTGGCGTTCGACCAGGGACTCGGCTCCACCGGCCGGATGCGGGATGCGCAGCACGTCCAGCAGGGCCTGGTGGTCGAGGAAGAAATCCGGGTGCTCGCGCAGCCAGGCCTCGACCTCGGCCGCCGAGAGTTCGGCGCCATCCCCCGCCGGGGAGACACTGGAGGGGTCTGTACTCATAGATCGATCCTGCCGTTGAATACCGTGGTTGCGGGGCCGGTCAGCCGCACCGGCGACTCCGCGCTGCCGTCCCAGCTTAGCACAAGGACCCCGCCCGGCAGCGAAACCCGTACACGCGCGTCGACCCGTCCCTGAAGGCGGGCCACGACCATGGCCGCGGCCGCGCCGGAGCCACAGGCGAGCGTCTCGCCGGCGCCGCGCTCGTACACCCGCAGATCCAGATGCCCGCGATCGCGCACCGCGGCAAAACCGGCGTTCACGCGGCGCGGAAAGCGGGGGTGTGCCTCGATCGCGGGCCCCAGGGTCTCCACCGGTGCGTGCGCCACGTCGTCGACAAAGGTCACGGCATGCGGGTTGCCCATGGACACCGCGCCGATCGTCAGGGCCGTGTCGCCGACCTCCAGGCGGTACTCCGGTGCCTCAAAGTCGGCCTCGAACGGGATGCGCGCCGGCTCCAGTACCGGGCGGCCCATGTCGACGGTCACCTGTTCGTCCGCCTCCACCCGCAGCACCAGCGGACCGCCCAGGGTCTCCACCGGGATCTCGCGGGCATCGGTCAGGCCCTGCTCGCGCACGAACCGGGCGAAACAGCGCGCGCCATTGCCGCACTGCTCCACCTCGCCACCGTCGGCGTTGAAGATGCGATAGCGAAACAGCGCGCTCGCCGGATCGGCGGGCGGCTCCACCAGCAGGATCTGGTCGCAGCCCACGCCGAAATGGCGATCGGCCAGCAGGCGCAGCTGATCCGTGCTCAGCGCGACCGCCTGACGCACGCCGTCGAACACCACGAAGTCGTTGCCCAGGCCATGCATCTTGGTGAAAGCCAGCTCGCTCATTCCGCGCGCTCCGGCAATCGCCCGTGGATGACCATGTGGCGGTCGCTGGTCACCCGCACGCGGAAACCTTCGAGACCGACGGCGGCCAGCTGGCCCTGGACCTCCTCGGGGGTAAACGCCGCATGCAGGGAATGTTCGAAGTCGCGCCGCAGGACCTCCGGGGCGTCGGCCGCGTGCTCCGCCACCAGGCGTTTCACTTCGGCCTCCGAGTCGGGACGGCGCAGGTCCATCACGAACACCCGCGCTCCCGGGGCGCCGTCACGACGGATCACCTGCCACAGCACTCCCGGATCATGCAGGTGATGCAGCAGCGAGTTGCAGATGATGGTGGCGTAGGGCGCGCGCGGACCCCGCGCATCGGGCAGGCAACCCTCGGCCAGATGGACACGCGCGGCGGCCGGATGGCCGACCCGCAGCGCATCCCCGGCCGCCAGCATGGCGGGGGCACCGTCCAGCCCGTCCACTTCGCATTCGGGATGGCGCGCGGCAAAGCGCAGGCTGACATCCCCCGGGCCGCAGCCCGGATCCAGCACGGGGCCGCGCACCGGCTCCGGGAACACCTCGGTGAAGGCGTCGACGAAACCCTCGTGGGGCTGCGCGAAATCCGCCTCGGCATAGGCCCGGGCCTGCCCGGGCTCCAGCATCAACTCGGGCTCGGGCCGCCGCGGGATCACGGATCGACCCTCCCGGGCGGATCCTCGTCGTCGGGATCGCGCGGCAGCATGCTCTCGCGCATCATCAGGTGATCGACCTGCTCGCGGCGGTTGACGATCTGATAATGATCACCGTCCACCATGACCTCGGGCGGGCGCGGGCGGCTGTTGTAATTGCCCGCCATCACGTAACCGTAGGCACCGGCGGAGCGCACCGCCAGCACGTCACCGGGGGCCAGCGCGAGATCGCGTTCGCGCCCGAGGAAATCCCCGGTCTCGCATACGGGTCCGACCACGTCGTAACTGCGGGTCTCGGTGTCCTCGCGCGGCACGATCGGGTCGATCGCCTGCCAGGCGCCATACAGCGCCGGACGCAGCAGGTCGTTCATTGCCCCGTCGACGATCGCGAAATCGCGGTGCTCCGAATGCTTGAGGTATTCCACCCGGGTCAGGAACACCCCGGCGTTAGCGGCGATCGCCCGACCCGGCTCCAGCAGCACCTTCAGCGGCCGCTCGCCCAGGGTTTCGCGCAGGGCGGCCGCCCAGACGTCCGGCTCCGGCGGGGTCTCGTCGCGGTAGCGCACGCCCAGCCCGCCGCCGACATCGATGTGCGACAGCTCGATGCCGTCTTCCGCCAGCCGGTCCACCAGCGCCAGCACCCGTTCCAGCGCGTCGACGAACGGCTCGGTGCTGGTCAGCTGGGAGCCGATGTGGAAATCCACGCCGATCGCGTCCAGGTGCCCGGACTCATGGATGCGGCGATACAGCGCCGGCGCGTCCTCGATCGCCACGCCGAACTTGTTGTCGCGCAGCCCGGTGGCAATGTAGGGATGGGTCTCGGCGTCGACGTCCGGGTTCACCCGCAGCGACACCGGGGCGACCTCCCCCCGCTCGGCCGCGACTGCTTCCAGGCGTTCCAGCTCGCCCTCCGATTCGAGGTTGAAGCAGTGGATGCCGACGTCCAGCGCGCGCCGCATCTCCGCCGCGGTCTTGCCGACCCCGGAGAACACCACCCGCGCGGGATCGCCGCCGGCACGCAGCACCCGCTCCAGCTCGCCGCCGGAGACGATGTCGAACCCGGAGCCCATGCGCGCCAGTACGTTCAGTACTGCCAGGCTGGAGTTGGCCTTGACCGCGAAGCAGACCTGATGCGGCATCCCGATCAGGGCCTCGGCGAACGCGCGATAGTGGCGCTCCAGGGTGGCGCGGGAGTAGACGTAGGCCGGGGTCCCCACCCGGCGGGCCAGGGCGTCGAGGTCCACGCTCTCGCAATGCAGCGTGCCCCCGCGGTAATCGAAATAGTCCATCTAGCGGGATTCCTCCTGCTCGTCCTCGGGGAGGTAGAGATCGCCCTTCTGCCCGCAACTGGCCAGCATCTGCGCGCCTCCGAGGACGATGACCACGATCAGCAGCAGCAGGTGGGCCTTGCAGAAGGACATGGGTGCGGTATCCGGAAATGATTGCATCGGGAGGGCATAGTGTGCCATTGATACGGGGCTGGCTTCACTCGGATCAGGGGCGATGCGGCCCGGAGCCGCTCGATAACGGATCCGTTCATGAAGCGTTCAGCCACATTCTGGGACTCTGGAGTTGCAGGATCAGCAAAGGGCCCGACACCAAAGGGGGCTGATCCGGGGACGGGGAATAGAACCGAACGGTACCTCGTCACAACGCACAGGCGCCTGCATCCACATGGATCGCTCGCGCCCCGGGAATGTCCGGATTTGATCCAAAAAGATGAGAGGAGATCTCCATGATTAGCACCAAGCGTCGTGTCTTCCTGAAAGGCACTCTCGCCGCCGGTACCGTGGGCGCCGCCGTGGGCGCCGGCCTGCTGGCCCCGAGCAAGCTGCTCGCCGCCTGGTCCGCCGACATGTTCGATACCGAGAGCATGGAAGATGCAATGAATGCGGTCGCCGGCACCACCGACATGCAGCAGTCCGACGACATCGACCTGAGCGCCCCGGAAATCGCCGAGAACGGTGCCGTGGTGCCGATCTCGGTCGAGGCCCACATGGACAACGTCGAGGAGATCGCGGTCTTCGCCGAAGCCAACAACCGCTCCCTGACCGGCCGTTATGTCTTCGCCTCCGGCGCGAAGCCCAAGGCGTCCATGCGCATCCGCCTGGGTGACACCTCGGACGTGATCGCCGCCGTCAAGGCCGACGGCAACTGGTACATGACGTCCCGCAACGTCGAAGTGACGGTGGGTGGCTGCGGCGGCTAAGCCGGCACCCTCACCGATCCGATCAACAGTCTGGAGGTAAAGAACTATGTCCATCCGTATTCGCGCCCAGGAACAGGACGGCATGATCAACGTCCGCGCCCTGCTGTCCCACCCGATGCACACGGGTGAGGAAGAGGATGATGCCGGCGAAATCATCCCCGAGCATTTCATTCAGACCGTCGAAGCCAAGCGCAACGGCGAAACCATGGTCACCGCCTACTGGAACGTGACCATCTCGCAGAACCCCTTCCTCGAGCTGGAATTCGAAGGTTCGTCCGGCGACACCGTCGAGGTCAGCTGGGAAGACAATCAGGGCGACACCGCTTCCGAGTCGGTTACCGTCCGGTAAATCCATCTCCCTTGATGGATGGGGAAAGGCCGGGGTTCGCCCCGGCCTTTTTTGTGGGCACCCGTATCCGGCGCACCGATGGGTGGAAAGACGTCGCGCTGCATGTCCCGGGCCGCGAGTACGGCATACCGGCCGGGCGCCAGCCTTGCTACACTGGAGCTTTCTGCGTCGAAGCCAGCCAAGATGAACCAGCGTACCGCCTCCGTCCGCCGCGACACCCTCGAGACCCGGATCGCCGTCGAACTGAACCTCGACGGCACCGGCCAGTGCCACACCGAGACCGGCATCCCGTTCCTCGACCACATGCTCGACCAGATCGCGCGTCACGGGATGGTCGATCTGGACGTGCGCGCCGAAGGCGACCTGCACATCGACGACCACCACACGGTGGAAGACATCGGCATCACCCTGGGCCAGGCACTGGCGCGGGCCATCGGCGACAAGAAGGGCATCCGCCGCTATGGCCATGCCTATGTTCCGCTGGACGAGGCCCTGTCACGGGTGGTGATCGACTTCTCCGGCCGCCCGGGCCTGGAGATGCACGCCGATTTCCGCCGTTCGCACATCGGCCAGTTCGATGTCGACCTGTTCCACGAATTCTTCCAGGGCCTGGTCAACCACGCGTGGATCACCCTGCACGTTGACTGCCTGCGCGGGGACAATGCCCATCACGTGGCGGAGACCATCTTCAAGGCCTTCGGCCGCGCACTGCGCGAAGCCGCGGAGGAAGACCCCCGCGGCGCCGGCATCACGCCCTCCACCAAGGGCAGCCTGTAAGGCCCGCCGCAACAGGGAAGCCACATGGAAACCGTCGCCGTCATCGATTACGGCATGGGCAACCTCCACTCGGTGGAGCGTGCCCTGACACACGAGGCCGCACCCGGCCAGCGCATCCTGCGTACCGACGACCCGGAGATCCTGCGCGAGGCCGATCGGCTGGTGTTTCCCGGCCAGGGAGCGGCCGGGGACGCGATGCAGGCCCTGGCCCGGCGCGGTCTGAACCGCATGCTCCCGGAACTGGCCGCCTCGCGCCCGTTCCTCGGGCTGTGCCTGGGGCAGCAGATCCTGATGGAGCACTCGGACGAAAGCGGCGGCGTTGACCTTCTGGGGGTGATCCCCGGCGGGGTCGCGCGCTTTCCGGAACGCAGCGATGCGCAGGGGCGCCGCCTCAAGGTGCCGCACATGGGCTGGAACCGCGTGCAGGCCACCGGCGAACACCCGCTGTGGCACGGCCTGCCGGAGACGCCGTGGTTCTATTTCGTCCACAGCTACCGGGTGCAGCCGCGCGACGCGGCCAGCGTGGCCGCGTACACCGATTATGGCGAAACCTTTGCCTCGGCCCTCGCCCGGGGCTCGCTGTTCACCATGCAGTGTCACCCGGAAAAGAGCGCGGCCTGCGGGTTGCGCCTGCTGCACAACTTTCTGCGCTGGGACGGCGACGCCCCGGACGCCCCGCAAACGCCGTAACTGGAGGCGGAGAAGATGCTGGTCATTCCCGCGATCGACCTGAAGGAAGGCAAGTGCGTGCGCCTGCGCCAGGGGCGCATGGAGGATTCGACGGTATTCGGCGAAGAACCGGTGGAAATGGCCCGACGCTGGGTCGAGGCCGGGGCCGAACGCCTGCACATCGTGGACCTTGACGGCGCGTTCGCCGGCCGCCCGCGCAACGCCGAGGCGATCCACGCGATCGTCGAGGCCTTCCCCGACCTGACCATCCAGATCGGCGGCGGCATCCGCGACGATGACACCGTGCAGGCCTATCTCGATGCCGGCGTGCAGTACGTGATCATCGGCACGCGGGCGGTCAGCGCGCCGCATTTCGTCAACGACCTGTGCCTGGAATTCCCGGGTCACATCATCGTCGGCCTGGACGCCCGCGATGGCAAGATCGCGGTGGACGGCTGGTCCAAGCTCTCGCGTCACGACGTAATCGACCTCGCCCAGCACTTCGAGTCCGACGGCGTCGCCGCGATCATCTATACCGACATCGCGCGCGACGGGATGATGGAAGGCCCCAACGTGGAGGCCACCGCGAAGCTCGCAGAGAACGTTCGCATACCGGTGATCGCCTCCGGCGGCGTCAGCTCGCTGGACGACATCCGCAGCCTCGCCCGCGGGGCCGACGCCGGCATCGACGGCGTGATCGTCGGCCGCGCCCTGTACGAGGACGCCTTCACCCTGGAGCAGGCGCGCGCGGCCGCCCGGGGCGAGGACACCTGAGATGCTGGCACGCCGCATCATCCCCTGCCTGGACGTGGACGCCGGCCGCGTGGTCAAGGGCGTGAACTTCGTCGGCATCCGCGACGCCGGTGACCCGGTGGAGATCGCGCGGCGCTACGACGCCCAGGGTGCCGACGAGCTGACGTTCCTCGACATCACCGCCTCCTCCGACGACCGCAGCACCATCCTGCACGTGGTCGAAGAAGTCGCCTCGCAGGTCTTCATCCCGCTGACCGTGGGCGGCGGCGTGCGCGCCGTGGACGACATCCGGCGCCTGCTGAACGCCGGGGCGGACAAGGTGTCCATCAACACTGCGGCGGTTCACCGGCCCGAACTGGTACGCGAAGCCGCGGACTGGGTCGGCTCGCAATGCATCGTGGTGGCCATCGACGCGCGCCGCACCAGCGCCGAGGGCGAACCCCCACGCTGGGAGATCTTCACCCACGGCGGGCGCCGCGAGACCGGCCTGGATGCGATCGAATGGGCGCAATACATGGCCGAACTGGGTGCCGGGGAGATCCTGCTGACCAGCATGGACCGCGACGGCACCCGCAGCGGCTTCGACCTGGAACTGACGCGTGCGGTGAGCGACGCGGTGAACATCCCGGTGATCGCCTCGGGCGGCGTGGGCACCCTCGAACACCTGGTCGAGGGCGTGACCACCGGGCACGCGGATGCCGTGCTGGCGGCCAGCATCTTCCATTTTGGCGAGCACACGGTGGGCGAGGCCAAGGCCGCGATGGAAGCCGCGGGGGTGCCCGTGCGTCCTCTGCAGGAGGTGACGGCGTGAACGATCCCTCCGCAACCCCGCGCGAGCACCTGCTGGCGGCGCTGGCCGAGGTCATCGACGAGCGACGCTCCGCGGACCCCGAACGCTCCTACGTCGCGAAGCTGCAGGCACGCGGCCTGGATGCCATGCTCAAGAAGGTGGGCGAAGAAGCCACCGAGGCGGTGCTGGCGGCCAAGGACGACGACGCCGATGCGCTGGTGTCGGAAATGGCCGACCTGTGGTTTCATACCCTCATTGTCCTGCGGGCGCGCGACCGGCACCCCGACGACGTCCTCGACGAACTGGCCCGGCGTTTCGGCCTGTCCGGCGTGGAGGAAAAGGCCGGCCGCGAAGTCGCAGGACAGCGTTCGGACAAATAGGCGGCCTGGTTGATTCGGGAACCCTCCCCGGTCAGGCTGTCCGGCAAGGAACTTATTTCGGAGACACTCCATGGGTATTGGTGGTATCAGCATCTGGCAGCTCCTGATCATCCTTCTGATCGTGGTCCTGCTGTTCGGCACGAAGAAACTGCGCAACATGGGCGGTGACGTCGGCTCCGCGCTGAAGAACTTCCGGCAGGCGGTCAAGGACCCCGACGGCGAGAACCAGAAGAAGGAAGGCGAAGAAGGCGCGGAAGGCGAAAAGCCGGGCGTCGAGAACCAGAGCGAGGACGACGAAGGTCGCGTGGTCGACGCCGAGGTGAAAAAGCGCAGCGAGAAGTCCGGCGACAACGACTCGTCGGACAAGAACGCCTGATCCGGTTCCGGTCCGCAACGACCGGCCGGCAGCGGCGCTAAACCATGTTCGACATCGGCTTCTGGGAAATCCTGATCATCGTCGTGGTGGCTCTCCTGGTCGTGGGACCGGAGCGCCTGCCCGGCCTTGCGCGCGAGATCGGCCGGTTCGTCGGCAAGACCCGACGTTTCGTCCAGAGCGTGCGCTCGGACGTGGAGCGGGAATTCCAGACCGAGGAGCTGCGCGAGATGGTCAAGAGCCAGGACCGCGAGATCCGCGAGCTCAAGCACATGGTCGAGGATACCGAGACCAGCCTGCGCGAGGATCTGGAGCAGACCGAGCGCGAGATCAACCGCGAGCTGCGCGACACCGACAACTCCCGGGCGGATGCGGATGCCGGCGAGTCGGGCGACGGGGACACGGAACCGGCGAAGCCGGCGCGCCCCGCGGTTCGCGAACGCCGCAGCCCTCCGGAACCGGCCGGACGCGAAACCGCCGCCTCCCGCACCGATTCGGTGGAAGATGCCGGCACGCAGGACGCCGAGGCGGGACCCGCGCCGGAGGGACCGGCCTGGGACGCGGACGGCGGCGACCTCGAACGCGTACCCGTCAGCCACGACATGGGCCCGGACCTGGCCACCGAAGATCCCGCACTGGCGGCCGAACGCGAACAGCGCAGCACGCGGGAAGAACGGCCCCGGCGGCGCACCGCCGGGCGCCGGCCGCAGCGCCCCGCCGGGCAGGCGCCGGAATCCCCGGAAGAACAGGGCGGCGACGGGCCGCAGGAAACCGACACCGATCACTCACCCCGCACGCCTGACGAACGCCCATGAGCAAGACCAGCCCGGGGGTCGAACCCACGGAAGAGGCCACCGAGACCCTGCTCTCCCACCTGATCGAGCTGCGTGACCGGGTCCTGCGGATGTTCATCGCCGTGCTGGTGGTGTTCCTGATCCTGTTCCCGTTCGCCAACCAGCTCTATACCTTCCTGGCCGATCCGCTGATGGCGCATCTGCCGGAAGGCACCAGCATGATCGCGATCGAGGTGGCCGCGCCGTTTCTGATCCCGTTCAAGCTCACCCTGCTGCTGGCGGTGGCGATCAGCATCCCGTACCTGCTCTATCAGCTGTGGGCGTTCATCGCGCCGGGGCTTTATCAGCACGAGAAGAGCCTGGCCGGGCCGCTGGTCGCGTCATCGACGATCCTGTTCTACCTCGGGATGGCGTTCGCCTATTTCGTGGTCTTTCCGCTGATCTTCGCGTTCTTCACCGCGGCCGCGCCCGAAGGCGTGGACGTGATGACGGACATCTCGCGCTACCTGGATTTCGTCATCCTGCTGTTCATCGCCTTCGGCATCGCCTTCGAGATGCCGGTGGCGACCATCCTCCTGGTGACCATGGGGGCCACTACCACCGAGAAGCTGGCCGCCAAGCGCCCGTACGTGATCGTCGGGGTGTTCCTGGTGGGCATGGTCCTGACCCCGCCGGACATTATTTCGCAGACCCTGCTGGCCCTGCCGATGTGGCTGCTGTTCGAGGTCGGTCTGATCCTTGCGCGCATCATGGAACGGCGCAAGGCCGAACGGGAGACCACGGCCGATGACGACCCGGACGGGCCCGATGACCCCGAGGGCGGACCGGGGGGCGGCCCGGGCGCGGGGCCGCAGAGCGGACCGGATTCCGGCCCCGCACCGCGATCCGGCACCGGCACCACCCGGCCCGAACCCGCGGGCAGGGCGCCGGCCGACACCTCCGGCGAAACGCGTCCGTCTCCCGCGGCCCGTACCGGCTACACCCCGCTTTCCGAGGCGGAGATGGATGCCGAACTCGATCGCATCGAGGCCGAAGACGCCCGACGCGGAACCGCATCCGCGGGCAACCGCACAGATGGGCCGGACGATGCGGCGGACGACGCGGTGGACGAATCCGGGGACCGCCCCGAGCGCGATCCCCGCTGATTCGCGACGGTCGCGGACCTCCAAACCGCGTGCGGAGCTGGTAAAATTCAGCCTTCACTGATGATTCGTCCCACCCACGCACCCAGGTACCGAGACCGCGATGGCTGATCCACGCACCACTCCTCGCCGCCCCGTCCTCCTCATCGTCATGGATGGGGTGGGCGTGAACCCCAGCAAGCTCAACAACGCCTACGCCGAGGCGGACACCCCCAACCTCGACCGTTATCTGTCGACCCGCACGCACACCACCCTGGATGCCTGCGGACGCGCGGTTGGCCTGCCCGACGGGCAGATGGGCAACTCGGAGGTCGGCCACCTGACGCTGGGAGCGGGGACGGTGGTCAATCAGGATCTCGTGCGCATCGACGATGCCATCGCCGATGGGAGTTTCTTCGAGAACGATGCCCTGGTGAGCGCGGCGCGGGCCGCGGCCTCCAAGGACCAGCCCCTGCACCTGATCGGACTGGTGTCCGACGGCGGCGTGCATTCGCATATCCGGCACCTGGTGGCCCTGATCGGCATCTGCCGCCAGGAAGGCGCCCGGCCGATCGTGCACATGATCACCGACGGCCGTGATACCGCGCCTCGCTCGGCGCTGAACTATCTCGAGGTCCTGGAACAGGAGCTGAAACAGGCCGGCGGATTTATCGCCACGGTCTGCGGCCGCTACTACGCCATGGACCGTGACAAGCGCTGGAACCGCACGGAGAAGGCCTTCCGCGCGATGGCCTATGCCGAGGGCGAGCCGGTTGGCAGCGCGCGCGAGGCGATCGAGGGTGCCTGGGCTGCGGGCGAGGATGACGAATTCATCAAGCCCCGCATCATCAATGGCGGGGCGCCGATGGGCACCGAGGCGGAATGCGTGCTGTTCAACTTCCGCAACGACCGCCCGCGCCAGCTCACCGCTGCCCTGGGCATGGATGATTTCGACGGGTTCGATCGCGGGGATTTCCACCCGGTCTCGGAGACCTGCCTGACCGAATACGACCCGCGCTTTCTGTCGCCGATCGCGTTTCCCCCGGAACGCCCGTCCACCACCCTGGGTTCCACCATCGCCTCCGCCGGGATCCCGCAGTTCCACTGCGCGGAGACCGAGAAGTACGCCCACGTGACCTTCTTCTTCAACGGCGGCAAGGAGGAACCCTATGCGGGCGAGAAGCGGGTGATGGTGCCCTCGCCCGCGGTGGACACCTATGACGAGCAGCCGGAGATGAGCGCGCGCGAGGTGGCCGACGAGACCATCAAGGCGATGGAAAGCGGGCGTTACGGCTTCATCCTGGTGAATTTCGCCAACGGCGACATGGTGGGCCATACCGCCCGTCGCGAGGCCCTGATCGAAGCCGTTCACACCCTCGACCGCGAGGTCGGGCGGGTGCTGGATGCGGCCGAGGCCCAGGAGTACTCGGTGATCGTCACCGCCGACCACGGCAACTGCGACGAATACGTCGACCCGGTCACCGGGGCACCGCACACCCAGCACACCATCTACCCGGTGATGTGCATGATCCTCGACAGCCAGCGCTGGCGCCTGCGTACCGGCGGCGGACTCGCCGACGTCGCCCCCACGGTGCTCGAACTGATGGGCGTGCCCAAGCCGAGTGCGATGGGCGGACGCAGCCTGCTGCTGGAAGAGGTCCCCGACTCGGCCTGAAGCCGGGCAGCGCCTCCCCTCAGGACGAGCAGCTGAGCTGGATGCCGCTGGCCCAGGCCGGCGGCAGCCCGGCGAGGTCCTCGTCCTCCGGCTGTTCGTCGAATGGCCGGCTCAGCACGCGCTGCAGTCGCTCGACCTCCGACAGGTCACCCTCCTCGGCGCGTTCGATGGCAGCCTGCGCCAGGTGGTTGCGCAGGATGTATTTCGGGTTGACCGCCCGCATCGCCACATGGCGCTCCGCGGTCGGGCGCGTCTCGTGGCCCAGACGGGCACGCCAGCGATCCTCCCAGGCCGCCCAGGCACGCGGGTCTTCCAGCTCCTCGATGAACCCCTGACGCGTCTCTCCGTCTTCCAGTTCCGGCAACTGACGGAAGAACCGGGTGTAGTCGACGCCTTCGGCCGCCATCCGGGCGAGCAGATCCTGGATCAGGGCCTCGTCCTCGTCGCGTTCGAGCTGCAGGCCCAGCTTGGCGCGCATGCGCCGCAACCAGGCCGCGCGGAACTGCTCCTGGTACGCCTCGAGAACGGGCTTCGCCTGCTCCACCGCGGTGTCGATGTCGGGGGCGCGGAACTGCCCCACCAGGGTCTCCGCCAGACGGATCAGGTTCCACTGAGCCACGCCCGGCTGGCGGCCGAAGGCGTAACGACCCCCCTGGTCGGTGTGGTTGCAGATGTAATCGGGGTCGTAGGCGTCCATGAACGCAAACGGGCCGTAATCGATGGTGAGTCCGGTCAGGCTCATGTTGTCGGTGTTCATCACCCCGTGGCTGAAGCCCACCGCCTGCCAGTCCGCCATCAGCTCGGCGGTGCGCGCGGTCACGGTCTCCAGCATCGCCCTCACCGGGTCCTCCGCGTCCCGGTGCTCGGGAAAGTCGTGATCCAGCGCGTACTCGATCAGCTGGCGCAGCCGCTCCGGATAACCGGCATAGTGGAAGTATTCGAAATGCCCGAAACGCAGGAAGCTGGGCGCCGCGCGCAGTACCACCGCGCCACTCTCGATGCGCTCACGGAACACCCGCAGCGAGGACCCGTAGAGGGCCACCGCGCGCGTGCTGGGGATGCCCAGCGCCGCCATGTGCTCGGAAACCAGGTATTCGCGGATCGACGAGCGCAGCACCGCGCGTCCATCGGCATGACGCGAGAACGCGGTCGGACCGGAGCCCTTGCTCTGCAGTTCCCAGTGCTCGCCGGCGGGCGTGCGCACCTCGCCCAGCAACTTGGCCCGGCCGTCGCCCAGCTGCGGCACGTAGACCCCGAACTGGTGACCCGCATACACGCTGGCGACCTGCGGCGTGCCCGCCACCGGCTCGCCGCGGGTAATCATGCCGAGCCACGGTTCCGCGGCGAGATCCTCGGGCGTCAGACCCAGACGCTCGCGCATCGCCGGACTGCTGGCGAGCAGCCGGGCCCCGGGGAACGGGGCCGGCTCCGGGCGGTGATGGAAGGCGTCCGGCAGCGCGGCGAAACGGTTGATCCATTCCAGCCCGGCGCCCGACGGCGGTGTCTCCGGAGGACGTTCGCGGTTCGGCTCGGCGGCGGACATGGGGCGGCACCTCGGCAGCGGGAACATTGCGGGTTATCATGCGCCACATGTCGAGGGTACGTCCCATGGGCCCACTCGGCCCGGGACTACCGCCCGCCCGCAACCGAGGAGAACCGCCGTGTCCCACGATGATGAAAACCGCAACCCCGAGACCGACAACGAGGATCCGGGTCGCCTGCGTACCCGTGAACGCCTGATGTGGCTGGGGCTGATGGCGTTCTTCGTCATCATCCTGGCGATCTATATCGCGCGCGCCGAAGGCCTGGAGCACGACGTCACCGAGGCCAACCGCGAGCTGCTGGAGGCCCAGATGCAGCTGGCCGAATACACCCGCGAGGAGGTGCCGCGCCCGGTGGAGATCGGCCTGCGCAACGCCGACATCCAGCAGCTGCAGCGTCTGGGGATGACCAACCCGGAGCGCCGGCTGTCCGAGGATCTGGTCGAGAATCCGCAACTGGTTCCCGAGGTCCTGCGCGACGGTGACACCGCCGAGTTCCGCGAAGACGGGATCTACGTACTCAACGCGCGCTGGGTGCTCGCCCATTTCGAGAGCGGCGACCGCTTCGGCCAGCTGCTACTGGAATACGAGGTGGTGCACGGCAACGTGATGTGGGACGTGGTCGACGGCTACGTCGAGGACTGATCACCGGCCGCGGCCAGACGCGCTCGCGCGGCCGCCACCTGGCGCCGGACCTGTTCCGGCGCCGTCCCGCCGGTCACCCGGCGAGCGGCCACCGAACCCTCGGCGGTCAGCACCCCGTGGACATCCTCGCCCACGGCGGCACTTAATTCCTGCAGTTCGCCAAGTGACAGGAGCGCCAGGTCCACGCCCCGCTCCTGCGCCAGGCGCACGGCGCGGCCCACCACCTCGTGGGCGTCGCGGAAGGCCACGCCCCGCGCCACCAGGTAGTCGGCGAGATCGGTGGCGGTGGCAAAACCGCGGGTAGTGGCCGCCAGGGTGTTCGCACGACGCACGGCCAGGTTGGGGACCATGTCGGCGAACGCCCGCAGGGAGCCCAGCAGGGTGTCCACGGTATCGAACAACGGTTCCTTGTCCTCCTGGTTGTCCTTGTTGTAGGCCAGCGGCTGGCTCTTCATCAGGGTCAGGAGGCTGGTCAGATGGCCATACACCCGGCCGGTCTTCCCGCGCACCAGCTCGGGCACGTCGGGGTTCTTCTTCTGCGGCATGATGGAGGATCCGGTGCAGTAACGATCCGGCAGCTCGATGAAGTCGAACTGGGCGCTGGTCCACAGCACCAGCTCCTCGGCCTGACGCGACAGATGCATCATCAGGGTCGAGGCCGCCGCGGTGAATTCGATCGCGAAATCGCGATCCGACACCGCATCCAGCGAGTTGCGCGTGACCCCGTCGAATCCGAGCTGTTCCGCCACGTATTCCCGGTCCAGGGGGTACGGGGTACCCGCCAGGGCAGCGGCGCCCAGCGGCAGGACGTTCACCCGGCGCCGGCAGTCGCGCAGCCGTTCGGCATCGCGCTCGAGCATCTCGTACCACGCCAGCATGTGGTGGCCGAAGGTCACCGGCTGCGCCGTCTGCAGATGGGTGAATCCGGGCATGATGGTGTCGGCCTCGCGCTCGGCCAGATCCACCAGGCCGCTCTGGTAGGAACGAATCAGTTCGAGGGTCGCGTCGATTGCGGCGCGCAGCCACAGGCGGATGTCGGTGGCGATCTGGTCGTTGCGCGAGCGGCCGGTGTGCAGCTTCTTGCCGACATCGCCGATGCGCTCGATCAGACGCGCCTCGATGTTCATGTGGACATCCTCGCGGCCCACCTGCCAGTCGAACTCCCCGGCGGCGATCTCGTCGCGGATGGCGTCCAGCCCGTCGACGATCCGGCGCGCCTCGTCCTCGCTCAGGACCCCCACCCTGGCCAGCATGCGCGCATGGGCCTGCGAGCCGAGGATATCCTCGCGGTACAGACGGCGATCGAAATCCACCGAAGCGGTAAATCGCTCCACGAAGGCATCCGTGGGCTCGGAGAAGCGGCCACCCCAGAGCTTGGCCTCGGCAGCCGGCTTGTCCTGCGGAGAATCCTGCGTCATGGTGCACTCGGAAAGGGGTTTTGAACGACAGGGAAGTATACAGGGAGAACGACTGCCATGCGCCCGGAACCAGGGTCGTCCAGCGGGAACGAGCGGGTTGACGAGGGCCGCGCGGACCGCGTCTCGCCGCTACCGGATTTCTGTGGCGCGGAGACCCTGCTGCGCGTGCTCATGCTGGCGGTACTTCTGGCCCTGGCGATTACCCTGCTGCGACCCGGCACCGGGGACTGGCTGGGGACCCTGGCACTTTATGCACTGTTCATCTTCTGGGTCGCACTCACCAGTCTGCTGATCCTGTGTCTGCTGCAACGCCTGCTGCGGCGTGGCCCGCTGACCCTGCAGATCGTGCTGCCGCCGCTGGTCCCCATCGTCAATACCGCGCTGGTGCAGCACGCCGCCGAGTCGGTGCAGCTGGCGGATCCCGAGCTGCGTCTGCCGGTGCTGGGCATCGCGGTGATCCTGAGCCTGGTCGCGATGCATTACCTCTACCTGCAGACCGCCTGGGAACGCGAGACCGGGGCCGTGGCGCGAGCCCGCGAGCAGGCCATGCGAGCACGGCTTCGGCCGCATTTCCTCTACAACAGCATGAACACCATCGCCGGGCTGTGCCGGACGGATCCCGCGCGCGCGGAAGAGGTCACCCTGGATCTTGCCGATCTGTTTCGCGCCGCGTTCAACGGCGCCGACCACCATAGCCTGCGCGAGGAGCTGGAACTGGTCGAGGGCTATCTGCGGGTGGAGCAGACGCGCCTGGGCGATCGCTTCCGGATTGAACGGGAGTGGCCCGAGGACCCGTCGCTGGAACAGGAAATGCCGTCACTGGTTCTGTTGCCGCTGGTGGAGAACGCTATCCAGCACGGCATCGCACCGGCCCGCGGGCGGGGCCATCTCGGAATCCGGATCCACCGGGGACGGGATACGCTGAGCGTCGAGATCCGCAACAGCCTGCCGGAGGTGGCCGCCCCGGCCGGTACCGGAACCGCCAGCGACGCGGTCCGGCTGCGCCTGCGCCACGCCTTTGGGGATCGGGCATCGCTTCACGCGCAACGTGACGGAGACGAATTCGTCGTCCGGCTGCAGATACCGCGCACGCTGCCGGATCGACCGGATTCGGAGAGAGGGAGAGGGAGAGGGAAACACTGATCCATGGAACTGCTGATTGCAGATGACGAACCGGTCGCGCGCGAGCGGCTACGCGACCTGGTGACCGAACTGGGCCACCGGGTGGTGGCGGAAGCCGCGGACGCTGGCGAGGTACGCACGGCCCTGCAGACCCACCGGCCCCGGGTGTTGCTGCTGGACATCGAGATGCCCGGCGAGCGGGGGATCGAACTGGCGGGCGAACTCGCGCGGAGCCACCCCGAAGTGGTCGTGATCCTGGTCACCGCACACGAGGATTTTGGGCTGCAGGCCTTCGAAGCGGGGGTTCGCGACTACGTGCTCAAGCCCGTACGCCGGGAGCGACTGGAGCAGGCACTGGAACGGGCCCGGCACTCAATGGATGGATCCGGGCAGCCGGACGAGCCGCCAGCCATACGCCTGCGCATCGGCCGCCGCGAAGAGTCGGTGCACCTGGATGCGATCGACTGTTTCGTCACCGAGGATGGCTGCGTAGTCGCACGCGGGCGGGAACTCGAGGGCTTCGTCGAGGCTCGGCTGCAGGATCTGGAGCGGGCGCTGGGGGACGAGGTGCTGCGCGTGCACCGCGGGGCCCTGGCGGTGGCCCGGAACGTGGCGGGCCTGGAGACCCGCAACGCCGGGGACCATCGTCTGCGGTTTCGTGACGGGCACGAACCGGTACCGGTCAGCCGGCGGCAGCTGGCCCGGGTGCGCGAGTTCCTGCGGCGGCACACCCGGGTCTGATTCGAGCGGGTCTGATCCGGGCGGGTCCGGTCCGGCGGGACGTGGCTCGGGTCAGCTGCCCTCGCGTGCGGCGTTGATGCGCATGCGCACCTGACTGCGGTAGAGCTCCTCGTTGGGAATGCCCACCAGCGGGCGCCCGACCGGATTGCCCTCGGCATCGAAGGCCACCAGGGTGGGGGTCACGCGGGCCCCGTACCGGTTCCCCAGCTCGGAGCCACGCATGGTATCGCCATCGAAATCACGGACTTCTTCGCCGTTCATCTCCACCATGAGGATATTGACGTCGGAATGGGCCTCGTCGCGGCTCATCGGACCCAGATGGGCCTCCTTCGCGAGCTCGCAGTAGGGGCAATTCTCGGCGGTGAACATCACCACGGTGGGTTTGCCTTCATCGGCGTTCTTCAGGGCCTGCAGGTCGGTCACCCGTTCCAGGTCCGCCTGAGCCGGACCGGCAAACAGCACGGCCGCGGCCAGGCCGAAGGCCGCGAGAATCGGGTTGCGTATCATCATGAACTTGTCCATCGGTTTTTCGGCTGCGGGTTGCGAGCCGTTATACTACGTCGTTTTTATGGACCCGGGACAAACCACCGGGTTCCCCGAACGGGACACTGCATGAAACCGCTACGCATCGCCACCCGCAAGAGTCCGCTGGCCATGTGGCAGGCCGAACACGTCGCCGAGCGCCTGCGCGCGGCACACCCGGACCGGCCGGTCGAACTGGTGGGCATGACCACTCAGGGCGACCGCGTGCTCGACTCGCCGCTGGCGAAAATCGGCGGCAAGGGCCTGTTCGTGAAGGAGCTGGAGAACGCGCTGCTGGAAGATCGCGCGGATATCGCGGTCCATTCGGTCAAGGATGTCCCGATGGAGCTTCCGGAAGGCCTGGCCCTGCCCGTCATCCTCGATCGCGAGGATCCTCTGGATGCGTTCGTGTCGAATCACTACGGGCACGTGGACGAGCTTCCGCAGGGCGCGCGGGTCGGCTCCTCCAGCCTGCGTCGCCAGTGCCAGCTGCGTGCCCGCCGGCCCGATCTGGAGGTCCATGACCTGCGCGGCAACGTGAACACGCGGCTGGGCAAGCTGGATGCCGGCGAATACGACGCGATCCTGCTGGCCGCGGCGGGACTCAAGCGCCTCGGCTTCGATGCGCGCATTCGCAACTGCCTGGAACCCGAGGTCAGCCTGCCCGCCGTCGGTCAGGGGGCCATCGCGATCGAATGCCGCGACGGGGACAACGAGGTGGAAGCACGGATCGCCAGCCTGAATGATCCGGATACCAGCGATCGGGTACGCGCGGAACGCGCGTTCAACCGCCGGCTCGAGGGGGGTTGTCAGGTACCGCTGGCCGCCCATGCGATCCTCGAGGCCGACGGTGGCCTGTGGCTGCGCGGGCTGGTGGGCGCGGTCGATGGCAGCCAGCTGCTGCAGCGCGAGGTACGCGGGCCACGTGCCGAGGCCGAGGCACTGGGCATCCGCCTGGCGGACGAGCTGCTGGAACTGGGCGCCGGGGAACTCCTGCGCGCCGCAATGAACGATCACTGAGGACTGCATCATGGCCGATGCCGAAACCGCCGCCCAGAGCCGGGCCCCGACCCTCGCCGACCGGGGCATTCTGGTGACCCGGCCCGCCGCTCAGGCGGAACCGTTCTGTGAGGCGCTGGAGAGTGAAGGGGCCCGGGTGATCCGCTTCCCGGTGCTGGAGATCCTCGCACCCAGCGATCCCACCAATCTGCGCGCGGTGCTGGACGAGCTGGATCAGTTCGATATTGCGGTGTTCATCAGCCCCAACGCCGTTCAGCGCGTGATGAACCTGGCGCTGGCGGATCGTGAGTGGCCCGCCGGGACCGCCATCGCCGCGATCGGCAACCGGACGGCCCAGGAATTGCGCAGTTTCGGCCACGCGCCCGACATCGCCCCGCCCCGCCGCTTTGACAGCGAGGCGCTGCTGGCGGAGCCGGCGATGCAGGAGGTGGGCGGCAAGCGGGTGGTGATCTTCCGCGGGGACGGCGGGCGCGAGCTGCTGGGAGATACTCTGCGCGAACGCGGCGCCACGGTGACCTTCGCCGAGGCCTACCGGCGCGGCCGCCCGGAGGGGGACACCGGGGATCTGATGTATGCGTTCTCGCGCGGGCAGATCGACATCATCACCATTACCTCGGGCGAGGGCCTGCGCAATCTCTACGAGATGGTCGGCAAGCTGGGACGCATGTGGCTGCGCAAGACCCCGCTGGTGGTCGGCAGCGAGCGCATCGCCGAAATCGCGCAGGAGCTCGGCTTTAAGGCCGCGGTGGAGACGGCCGAAGATCCCACCGACGCGTCCATGCTGGCGGCCGCACGCCGTCTCGCGGCGCGCCTGGACGGCAGCGACGGCTGAGACAGGGTCTGTCCCGCTCCCACGAAACCGGCAGGAGCCTGCTCGCAGGCGAACCGGGGCACGTGCCCCGGTCAGGATCCGCCCGCCGGCTCGAAGCTGTCGTAGTAGAGCTGCTCGGGGGGGAGACCCGCCGCACGGAAAGCCTCGCGGGCCGCATGCACCATGGGTGGCGGCCCCGCCATGTAGACATCGAAGCCGGACAGATCCGGATATTCGGCCAGCACCGCATCGTGGGGCAGTCCCGCCCGCGCGGCGAAGCCCGCCGCCTCGTCCTGCGGATGATCGGACAGCACCGGGGTAAAACGGAAGTGCTCCGGTTCCGCAGCCGCCATGGCCTGCAGCCACTCGGGAGCATAGATTCCCACCGCCTCCCGCGCGCCCCAGAACAGGTGGTGCCGCCGGTCCAGGCCCTCGTTCGCGAGGTGGTCCAGCATCCCCTTCAGCGGACCGAAACCGGTCCCCCCGCCCACGAACAGGCGCGGGCGCGGCGATTCCTCGTCCACGAAGAACTGCCCCAGCGGGCCCTCGATACGCAGCAGGGCCCTGGGCTGCATCTCTTCGAACACATGGGCCGAGAAGCGTCCGCCCTCGACGTATTTCACGTGCAGGATCAGCTGTTCGTCGTCGTGCGGAGCGTTGGCCAGGGAATAGCTGCGGCGTTCACCCCCCTTCAGCAACACGTCGAGGTACTGCCCGGCGAGGAACTGCAGGCGTTCCCGCGCGGGGAGCTGGATACGCAGTTCCATCACGTCATCGGCCAGGCGGTTGAGGGCCGCCACGCGGCACGGCAGCGTCTTGACCTCGATATCACGGGCGGCGCCGATCTCGCGCACCTCGATCTCCAGATCATCCACCGGGACCGCCTGGCAGAACAGCGCCAGGCCGTCGGCCAGCTCGGCCTCGGTAATGCCCGGTGGCAGTTTGGGACCATGATCCACCTCGCCCGACAGCACCCGACCCTTGCAGGAACCACAGGCACCGTTGCGGCACCCGTAAGGGAACGCGTATCCCTGACGCAGGCCGGCCTCGAGGACGGTCTCGTCGTCCTCGACTTCGAACTGGTGGCCGCTGGGCTGGATGGTGACGTCAAAGGCCATTGGGGAATGCTCCATGCAGGAAAGGCGTTCATTGTGGTCAGAGAACCGGGGAACGCAAGCAACCGCAAGGATTCAGCAACGACCGCCCGGATTCGCCGCGCCCCCCCCGATTCGGGGGGTGCATGAAGGGTGGGTTCTGGGGCAGACTTCGCGAGACCACAATGGGCAAAGGGGAGAAAGCCATGCAAAAGAAGCAATACCTGAGCGTGCTGGCCGCAGCGGGCGTCCTGGCACTGGGTGGCTGTGCCGCGAACGAGACCCGGGATTCGGGCGGGGAGGCACAGGCGGCGCCGGCGGTCAGTGATCCGGCGGTCACCATCGTGATGCCCGAGCGCTTCGCCTACAGCGATGATGCGGTGGTGACGCAGGCCATCCGCAATGAATGCGAGCTGGAAGAACGCTTTCCGGAGTTCGTGCAGGAGTTCGGTGCACGGCATGACATTCGCTTCGAGGAGCGCGGTGACGCGAATCCGGCGGACGGCGGCCAGGTCCTGATGGTGGAGATCACCCAGGCGCGCAACGACGGGAATGCGTGGTCCGGACACCGTGCCTTCAGCGAAGCCGAAGGGACCCTGTACGAGGACGGTGAAGCCGTCGCGGACTTCACTTCTCGTCGCATCTCCGGTGGCGGCGCCTTCGGCGGATTCAAGGGTACCTGTTCGGTAATGGGACGCACGATCCGCGCGATGGGCTCGGATATCGCGGCATGGTCGCGGGTGCCGGAAGACGGCGCCCATCTGGGCAACTGAGCCCCCGACCAACGGAGCGGGCCCGGATGTCCCCGGTCCCGCTCCCTTTCCTGCGGAGGGGATCGGCTGGAGCCCGGGGGGGGCAGCCCGACAGCCGGGTCGCGGGTTCAGAGCCCCAGTTCGTCCCAGATGGCGTCCACCCGTTCCTTCACGGCCGGATCCATGCTGATGGGTCGGCCCCATTCGCGGTCGGTCTCGCCGGGCCATTTGGATGTCGCATCCATCCCCATCTTGGATCCCAGACCGGATACCGGCGAGGCAAAATCCAGATAATCGATAGGAGTATTCTCGACCAGCGTGGTATCGCGCACCGGATCCATGCGGGTGGTGATCGCCCAGATCACGTCCTTCCAGTCGCGGGTGTTCACGTCTTCGTCGACCACGATGACGAACTTGGTGTACATGAACTGCCGCAGGAAACTCCAGACCCCCATCATCACCCGCTTGGCATGGCCGGGGTACTGCTTGCGCATGGAGACTACCGCGAGGCGGTAGGAACAGCCTTCCGGAGGAAGGTAGAAATCCACGATCTCCGGAAACTGCTTCTGCAGGATCGGGACAAAGACCTCGTTGAGCGCGACCCCGAGAATGGCCGGCTCGTCGGGCGGGCGGCCGGTGTAGGTCGAGTGATAGATCGGCTGGTCGCGGTGGGTAATCCGGTCGATGGTGAAGACCGGGAATTCGTCGACCTCGTTGTAGTAGCCGGTGTGATCGCCGAAGGGGCCTTCCGGCGCGTTGTCGCCCGGATGGATATGGCCCTCGAGGACGAATTCCGCGGAGGCGGGCACCTGCAGATCGGAGCCGATACAGGTGGCCAGTTCGGTCCGGCGCCCGCGCAGCAGGCCGGCGAAGGCATACTCCGACAGGGTATCCGGTACCGGGGTGACCGCCCCCAGGATCGTCGCCGGATCTGCACCCAGGGTCACGGCCAGCGGGAACGGCTCGCCCGGGTGAGCCCGGCACCATTCCTGATAATCCAGAGCGCCACCCCGGTGTGACAGCCAGCGCATGATCACGCGGTTGCGTCCGATGACCTGCTGGCGATAGATGCCCAGGTTCTGTCGGGTCTTCTCCGGGCCGCGGGTCACGACCAGGCCCCAGGTGATCAGGGGCCCGGCATCGCCCGGCCAGCAGGTCTGCACCGGCAGTTGGTTCAGGTCGACGTCATCACCCTCGAGCACGTGTCGCTGGCAGTCCGGACTGCGCACCTTCTTCGGCGCCATGTCGAGGACCTTGCGGAACACCGGGAGCTGCTCCCAGGCCGCCTTCAGACCCTTGGGCGGATCGGGCTGCTTGAGAAAGGCCAGCAGGCGGCCGACCTCGCGCAACGCCTCCACCGAATCCTCGCCCATGCCGAGGGCCACCCGTTCCGGCGTGCCGAACAGATTGGCCAGCACCGGGATGTCGGAACCGGTCGGGTTCTCGAACAGCAGGGCGGGACCGCCGGCACGCAGTACGCGGTCGCTGATCTCGGTCATCTCCAGATCGGGGCTGACCTCGCGCTGGATGCGGCGGAGCTCTCCCCGCTGTTCCAGGCCGTCGATGAAATCGCGCAGATCCTTGTACTGCATGGGTCCTCCCGTGACGGGTGGTGGTACCGGTGGCGGGTCAGACGGGGTCAGTCGTCGGTGAATTCCGCCCATACCGGGGCATGGTCGGAGGGGCGTTCCCAGGCGCGGGGTTCGCGGTCGATACCGGCCCCCGCCAGCCGGCTGGCGAGGGCCGCCGACGCGAGGATCAGATCGATGCGCAACCCGCGATTGCGGCGGTAGGACGCGGCTCGGTAGTCGAACCAGGAGAATTCACCTTCGGACTGATCAAACGCGCGGAACGTATCCGCCAGCCCCAGGGCCTGCAGGGACTGCAACGCTTCGCGTTCGGGTGCCGAACACAGGACCTTGCCCTCCCAGGCCGCCGGGTCGTGGACGTCGCGGTCGTCCGGCGCGATATTGAAATCGCCGAGGACCACGAGCCTCTCGTGGTGCCTGGCCTCTTCGTCCAGCCAGTTGCGGACCCGCGACAGCCAGTCGAGCTTGTAGGCGTATTTTTCCGAATCCACGGCCTCGCCATTGACAACATACAGGTTCACCACCCGCACGCCGGCGATGGTCGCGGCGAGGATGCGGCGCTGGGCGTCCTCGAGCCCGGGCGGATCGGTCACCACGTCGGTGGCCTCGGTGCGCGACAGGATGGCGACCCCGTTATAGGTCTTCTGGCCGGAATGGACCACCTGATAGCCGGCCTCGTGGATGGCGGCCACGGGGAAGGCTTCGTCCGTCAGTTTGGTCTCCTGCAGGGCGAGGATGTCGGTGTGCGACGTGCCCAGCCATGACAGTACCTGGGGCAGGCGCACCTTCAGGGAATTGACGTTCCAGCTGGCGATCTTCACGCGGCCTTCTCCTCCAGTCCACTGTGGCGCAGCAGCGCATCGATCTGCGGGTCGCGGCCGCGGAACGCGCGGAAGGAATCTGCGGCGGGGCGGGATGCCCCCGCCTCGAGGATCTCGTGCAGGTAATCGGCGCCGACCTCGCTCGAGAACAGGCCCTCCTCCTCGAACCGGGCAAAGGCATCCGCCGAGAGCACCTCGGCCCACTTGTAGGAGTAGTAACCCGCGGCGTAGCCCCCCGCGAAGATATGGGCAAAGCCGTGGGGAAAGCGGTTATACGGCGGCGGAATGAAGACCGCGACCTCCTGCCGCACCGCGTCCAGCAGGTGCTGGATCTCTGCGGGATCCGTCGGGGCCGGACGGTCGTGCAGGCGCATGTCGAACATGGAGAATTCCACCTGGCGCAGCAGCTGCAGGGCAGCATGAAAATGACGCGTGCCCTGCAGGCGTTCGTACAGGTCCTCCGGCATTGGTTCCCCGGTCTCGTGATGCCGGGCGAAGAGGTCCAGCGGTTCCCGCTCCCAGCACCAGTTTTCCATGAACTGGCTGGGCAGTTCGACCGCATCCCATTCCACCCCGTTGATGCCGGCGATCTCGGGCTCGTCGACCCGCGTCAGCATGTGGTGCAGGCCGTGGCCGAATTCATGAAAGAGCGTGATCACCTCGTCGTGGGTGAACAGCGCGGGCTGGTCGTCCACCGGCGGCGTGGAATTGCAGGTCATGTAGGCCACGGGCAGTTGCAACCCGTCGGCCCGCGCATAGCGCTGGCGGCAGACATCCATCCAGGCGCCTCCGCGCTTGTTGCGGCGAGCGTAGAGGTCCAGGTAGAAGCCGGCCCGCTCATCGCCCTCGGGGCCAAAGATGCGGTAGAAGGTCACGTCGTCGTGCCAGGTCTCGATCTCCGGATCGGCCTCGAAGCGGACGCCGAACAGGCGTTCGACCAGACGGAACAGACCGTCCACGGCCCGGGTGGCGGGGAAATACGGTTTCAGCATCTCCTGCGACAGTCCGAGCCGGCGCTCGCGCATCTTCTCCGCGGCCCAGGCCACATCCCAGGATTCGAGTTGCTCGAGGCCGAGTTCCTCGCGGGCAAAGCGCTCCAGCTCGGCACGGTCGCGTTCGGCCTGCGGACGGGCGCGGCGGGCGAGATCGGCGAGAAACTGCTCAACCTGCTCCGGGGTCTCGGCCATCTTGGTCGCCAGCGAACGATGGGCGTAACGGGGAAAACCGGTGAGTTCGGCCTTTTCCTGGCGCAGCTGCAGGATTTCGACCATGTTGGCGGAGTTGTCGTAGGCGAGGTCGTGCGGGCCGGTCTCCGAGGCACGGGTGACGAAGGCGTGATACACGCGTTCGCGCAGAGCGCGATCGTCGGCGTGAGTGAGTACGGCGTGCACGCTGGGGAAGTCGAGGGTGGCGGCCCAGGGTGCGTCCAGTTCGTGGTCACGGGCGTTCCGGGCCAGCAGGGCGCGGTCGGAATCGGACAGGCCGGCGAGTTCGCCCTCCTCGTGTAGCGGATGGGCCCAGGCCTGAGTGGCGTCCAGCACATTCTCCTCGAAGCTCGCGGTCAGCTCGGAGAGCCGCCCGTCGATCTGCCGCAGGCGGTCGCGCGCCTCGGCGGGGAGATCGACACCGCTCAGATGAAAGTCACGCAGGGCATCGTCGATGACCTTGCGCCGCTGCGGCGAAAGGCGCGGGTATTCATCGCCATCGGCCAGCGCGCGGAAAGCCTGGTACAGGCCCTGGTGCTGCGACAGCCAGGAGCCGTAATCCGACAGCCTGGGCAGGCAGGCATTGTAGGCCTCCCGCAGGGCCGGCGAATTCATCACCGAATTCAGATGGCTGACCGGGGACCAGGCGGTCTCCAGGCGATTTTCGAGGTGCTGGAGAGGGGCGACCAGGTTGTCCCAGGTGGGCCGGTCACCGGCGCGGGCGACGAGTTCATCGATCTCGCGGCGATTGTCGGCGAGCAACTGATCAATGGCCGGGATCACATGATCCGGCTCGATGGACCGGAACGCGGGCAGGGAATCCACGTTCAGCAACGGATTGGACACGACGGCTCCCGGGGTCGGTGTTTGGGAACAGGATTATGCCACTGTCAGGGAAACACGGATCAATGTGCACGCTCGCGCTGGTGGGACGGCTCCAGGGGGGCGTAGGGACCACGGACGGTCAGGCGCGCGATCAGTACGCCCGAAGGGGTTCGGCACAGCGAGCGATAGGCGCCAAGGGCCGCATTGTAACGACGAATGGCATCCGTGATGGCTACATCCAGGGCCTCGATGCGACGGACGCCGGAGTGATCGCGGGTGGATTCATCGAATTCCTCGGCGAGCAGGTCCCAGTTCTTGCGCAGGTCTCGCTCGGCCGCCGCAAGTTGCGGTGGATTGCCGTGGCGGCGTGCGGATTCATGTGCTTCCAGGGCGGTGTCCAGGCCGGCGCGGCGGGCCGGCGGGACCGCGAGTTCGGTCAGAGCCCGCGGCAAAAGCGCATTACGCTGGCACACCAGGACATCGAACTGTTCCCAGGCGCGGGTGACCTGGCGGTGACAGTGGGCGAGACGGGCCGCCGTCCGCCCCAGCCAGACGAGGCCGGTCACGGCGACAAGGGCCAGCAGCAGAGCGAGCACGGGCGACGCCCGCGGCTCAGATGTCGACGTTTTCGGCGCTCAGCGCACGGGTCTCGATGAAGTCGCGACGCGGTTCGACCTGGTCGCCCATCAGGGTGGTGAAGATCTCGTCCGCGCGAATCGCGTCCTCCACGCGGACCTGCAGGAGGCGACGGGATTCGGGATCCATGGTCGTCTCCCACAGCTGCTCGGCGTTCATTTCCCCGAGGCCCTTGTACCGCTGGACGGACAGCCCACGCCGGCCTTCGGCCAGCAGCCACTCCATGGCTTCGGAAAAACGGACGATTTCATGACGCCGCTCGCCGCGCTGAATGTAGGCGCCTTCGTCCAGCAGGCTCTGCAGGCGTTCGGACAGATCGAGGATCGCCTGGAAATCGCGCGAGGCCAGGGTGTCGTCGGTGAGGTGCTGCGACATCCGGGCGCCGTGCTCGAGACGATGGAGTGCGAGCCGGTCATGACCGTCGGCGTCGCGATCGGCCTCCAGGTCGTAGCGCGTGGCACCCGCCTTGTCACTCGACAGTCCGTCGAGAATCGCCTGGAACCATTGCTGAACCGCGGGTTCGGTCACCGAGCGCGGACGCGGCATGGGTGGCGCTTCCAGCATGCCCCACAGGACGCGGGGGTCATACAGACGTCCCAGACGCCCGACCGCCGCGGCGGCCGCCTGGTAGGCGCGGATCAGGTCCTCGAATGCTTCTCCGGTGATCGCGGGGGCCTCGGCGGCGGGGTGCAGCGCTGCCCCGTCCAGGGCCAGGGAGTGGATGATCTGCTGCATCTCCTGTTCGTCGCGGATGTACTGCTCGCGCTTGCCGCGCTTGATCTTGTAGAGCGGCGGCTGGGCGATGTAGACGTGGCCGCGCTCGATCAGCTCCGGCATCTGCCGGAAGAAGAAGGTCAGCAGAAGGGTGCGGATGTGCGAGCCGTCGACATCCGCGTCGGTCATGATGATGATGCGGTGATAGCGCAGCTTGTCGGGGTCGTATTCGTCCTTGCCGATTCCGCAGCCCAGGGCGGTGATCAGCGTACCGACCTCGGCAGAGCCAAGCATACGGTCAAAACGCGCGCGTTCCACGTTGAGGATCTTGCCCTTGAGCGGAAGGATCGCCTGGAAATGGCGGTCGCGGCCCTGCTTGGCCGAACCGCCGGCCGAGTCCCCCTCCACCAGGTAGAGTTCCGAGCGGGACGGGTCCTTTTCCTGGCAGTCGGCCAGCTTGCCGGGCAGGCCGGCAACGTCCAGTGCGCCCTTGCGACGGGTGACTTCGCGTGCCTTGCGCGCGGCCTCGCGGGCGCGGGCGGCGTCCAGCACCTTGTCGGTGATCGCCCTGGCCTCGGGCGGATTTTCCAGCAGGAAGGCGCCCAGCGCATCGGAGAGCACCGAATCGACGATCGGCTTCACCTCGGAGGAGACCAGCTTGTCCTTGGTCTGGGACGAGAATTTGGGGTCGGGAACCTTCACCGACAGGACCGCCGTCAGACCCTCCCGCATGTCATCGCCGGCCGTGGCGACCTTCGCCTTTTTGGTCAGGCCCTCGCGCTCGAGATACTGGTTGATCGTGCGGGTGAGCGCGGCGCGAAAACCGGCCATGTGGCTGCCGCCATCGCGCTGCGGAATGTTGTTGGTGTAGCAGAAGATGTTCTCCTGATACGAATCATTCCACTGCAGGGCGATCTCCACTGCGTAGTCGTCCCGCATCTGGTCGGCGTAGATGACCGTGGGATGCAGGGCGGTCTTTTTCTGGTTCAGGTGCTCGACAAAGGCACGGATACCGCCTTCGAACACGAAGGTCTCTTCGCGGTTGTCGCGCAGGTCTCGGAGCGTGATGCGCACCCCCGAGTTGAGGAACGAAAGCTCGCGCAGGCGTTTGGCGAGGATCTCGTAATGGAACTCGACGTCGGAGAAGATTTCGCTGCTGGGCCGGAACCAGATGCGAGTACCGTGCCGTTCGGTCGCCCCCGCCACGGTCAGATCGGTCTCCGGTACGCCGAGGTGGTAGATCTGTTCGTGCCGCTGGCCATCGCGATGGATCTCCAGGCGAAGCTCTTCCGACAGGGCGTTGACGACCGACACGCCTACCCCGTGGAGGCCACCCGAGACCTTGTAGGAATTGTTGTCGAACTTCCCGCCGGCGTGCAGGACGGTGAGGATGACTTCGGCCGCGGATTTCCCCTCTTCCTCATGGACATCCGTAGGAATCCCTCGGCCGTTATCGGCAACGCTGATGGCGTTGTCCTCGTGGATCACGACCTCGATGCTGTCACAGTGTCCGGCCAGGGCCTCATCGATGGAGTTGTCCACCACCTCGAAGACCATGTGGTGCAGACCGGTGCCGTCATCGGTATCGCCGATGTACATCCCCGGACGCTTGCGCACCGCGTCCAGGCCCTTGAGGACACGGATCTGGCTGGAATCATAGGCGGCGGGATCGGCGGGGATTTCGTGGTCGGCCATGGATGCGCTTCCGGCAGGTGACAATCCCGTCATTGTACCGCAAAGCCGGCCGAGTCTGGCGGTCGGCGGGTCGGGGGGGGGTGAAAGGAGGAGGGATGTTCCACGTGGAACATCAGTCGGGCGGAGTCACCTGCCCGTGTTCCACGTGAAACATCCGGGGCTCCCGAACCCGGTCCCCGACCACGCCGTGATCCACTGCGGTCAGCAGGACCTGCCAGCCCAGCGTATCCAAGCCGCCGAGCAGCCCGGCCGTCACCCCTCGATCCAGTTCCGACAGAACGTCGTCAAGCAACAGCAGCGGCGAGCGACCCGTACGCGCCTCCAGCATCAGACCCTGCCCCACCACCAGCGCCGTTACCAGCCGTTTCTGTTCCCCTCGCGATCCCTCCGTCGCGTCCCTCCCCGCCAGTTTCAGCACCAGATCGGCACGCTGCGGCCCGACCTGCGCAAACCCGCGTTCCGCATCCGTGCTACGACTGCGATCAACCGCCTCCGCCAGCGAGCGACGCTGCTCCCATCCCGGCCGAAGCCGAAGATCCAGGCCTTCAAGGTCCTCCTTGAAACCCAGCTTCCCCGCGGCCTCCAGCGTCCGAGCCCGCCATTCTCCGACATACTCTTCGCGCGCCCGGGTCACCCGTTCGCCCGCCCCCACCAGTGGCCCCTCGAATTCACGGGCCGCGCTCCCCTGTCCCTGCCGCAACGCCGCGTTTCGCTGCTCGTGGGCCCGCCGCCAGCGCTGCCATGCCTCGCGGTAGCCGGAAATTCCGTGAAAACAGCCCCAGTCCAGCAGCCGTCGCCGTTCCTCCGGCCCTTCCCGTACCAGGTCGAAACTGCCCGCGTGCAGCACCCGCGAGGGCAACCATTCCGCCACGCGCGCATGCCCCCGAAGCCACTCACCGTCCAGACGCGAGCGCCGGCTCCCCTGCCATTCCACACCGAGCCGGTGGCGCGTCCCGCTCACCGGGTCCAGCACCGTTCCTCCCACGCCGAGGTAATGTTCCCCCTCACGTACCACCCGGCGGAGTTGCTGCGTACGAAACGACCGGCCGACCGACAACAAATGACAGGCCTCCAGTACCGATGTCTTGCCAGCACCGTTGGCCCCGGCGAACACGTTGAATCCGCCGCTCAGCTTCAGCCGGGTCGCCTCCAGGTTACGCACGCCCTGGATACGCAGTTCTTCCAGCACCCCGGAGTCCGCAACTACAGACGCATCGGCATGACCACGTAGCGCGCGCCGCCAGGCGGTTCCGCCTGGATAAGGATCGAGGAGTTACCGTCCCGAAGCCCGATCCGCACTGAATCCGTTTCGATCACGTTCAGTACGTCCTGCAGGTACCCGAGGTTAAAGCCGATCTCCATTTCCGGCCCGTCATAGGATGCTTCCACCGCCTCCTGCGCTTCCTCGCGATCGGCGTTATGGGTCATCACCTGGCAGCCCGCCGGTCCCAGGACCATCCGCACCCCCCGGTACTTGTCACTCGCGACGATGGACACACGTGCCAGCGCCCTTTTGAGGACTTCCCGTTCCACCACCAGGGTCGCCGGAAGATCCGCGGGGATCACCCGTTCGTAATCCGGAAACCGCCCTTCAATGACCTTGGACCGCAGAACCGCCGACCCCAGCTCGAACACCATCTGATCCTCGGCGAACCCGATACGCACCGCCTGGTCATCGTCGGTGAGGTTGCGCTTCAGTTCGGCCACCGCCTTGCGTGGCACGATCCGTTCGATGCGGTTATCCACCGCCTGATCGAGCTCGATCTCGGCCAGAGCGAGACGGTGGCCATCGGTAGCAACAGCGCGCAGCGTATGCCCCGTCGCCACGAGCAAAAGCCCCTGGAGGTAGTAACGCACATCCTGCTGCGCCATGGAGAACATGGTCGCCTCCAGCAACCGTCGCAACCGGTTCTGCGGCACATCCACGGCGGCCACGATTCCGCCGGCCTCCCAGTCGGGGAAATCCGCACCCGGCAGGGTAGCGAGCGAAAACCGTGAACCGCCAAAACCGACACTCATGCGTTCCGCATCCAGGCTCGCCCGGATCTCGCTCTCGCCGGGTGCGGCCTTTACCACATCCAGCAGCTTGCGCACGGACACGGTGGTGTCGCATTCCGCCGGAATGTTCCCGGCTGCATGTGCACTCCAGGCCAGTTCCAGGTCCGTGGTCTCCAGCCGTATGCCCCCGGTATCGTCCGGCCGCACGCGGACGTTCCCGAGGATCGGCATGGTCAGCCTTTTCTCGGCCGCCCCCACGATCCGCTGCAGGGCCTCGGTCATCGCTTCCCGGTTGAATGAGAGTTCCATGGCTTGTCCTGTTGTAAGAGCTTTCTAAATGAATACTTGTAGTAATAACTGACGCGTCAGCGTGTGGAAAAAAGACTGTTTTTCCTTTCCAAACAGCAATTTAGTACTATAAATCTGTCCCGTCAGCCCTTGGGGATAGCTGTGCGTGGCCTGTGGACAGATTCCGCCTCCTCACTCACCCACGGTTTTTGCACCGCCACAGGGACAGCTTGTCCACCGTTTTATCCACAGCCCCGGGCGGGCGTTCTCCCATCCGCCGTTCAACTGCTCAGCGTGCGGAGCAGGTTGGAATAGTCCTCGTCGAGGCTCGCGTCCGACTCGCGCAGTTCCGCGATCTTGCGGCATGCATGCATGACCGTCGTGTGATCGCGCCCGCCAAAGGCCTGACCGATCTCCGGCAGGCTGTGCTGGGTCAGCTCCTTGGCCAGAGCCATCGCTACCTGACGTGGCCGCGCGATCGAGCGGCTGCGGCGCGTGGACAGCAGATCCGCGACCTTGATGCGGTAATAATCGGCCACCGTCTTCTGGATGTTCTCCAGCGTAATCAGCTTGTTCTGCACCGCCAGCAGGTCGCGCAGCGCCTCCTTGGCGAAGTCCACCGTGATCGGCTTGCCGGTGAAGTGGGCGTTTGCCAGGACCCGGCGCAGCGAACCCTCCAGTTCGCGGATGTTCGAGCGGATTCGCTTGCCCATGAAGAAGGCCACCTCGCTGGGGAGTTCGATCCCTGCCTGTTCCGCCTTGCGCTGCAGGATGGCGACACGGGTCTCCAGTTCCGGCGGTTCGATCGCGATGGTCAGTCCCCAGCCGAACCGGGACTTCAGGCGTTCCTCCAGCCCCTCGACTTCCTTGGGGTAACGGTCGGAGGTCAGGATGATCTGCTGCTGGCCTTCCAGGAGCGCGTTGAAGGTGTGGAAGAATTCCTCCTGCGAGCGTTCCTTTCCGGCAAAGAACTGGATGTCATCGATCAGCAGCGCATCCGCAGTCCGGTAGTGCTGTTTGAAGTCGTCGATCGCGTTGTGCTGCAGCGCCTTGATCATGTCCGCCACGAAGCGCTCGGAATGGAGATAGATGATCCGGCCTTCCGGCTGACGCGCCAGGATGCTGTTGCCGATCGCATGCATCAGATGGGTCTTGCCCAGGCCGACACCGCCGTAAATGAACAGCGGGTTGTAGCCCACCCCGGGGTTTTCCGCCACTTGCAGACTGGCGGCCTTGGCCAGCTGGTTGGACTTCCCCTCGACGAAGGTCTCGAAAGTGAACGCCGGATTCAGGTTGCTGACCGGTCCGGATGCCCGAGGCGGAGTGCCGGCCCCTTCGGCCGGCCGTGCCCCGGTGGCGCCTGCCCCGTCGCCTGCCGCTGCCGGCGCTGGTTCCTCGCCGCCGATCCCGAGCCGGACGGCCGGTGTCTCACCCCCGGAACCGGCGGGGGCGATCTCCACCACCGCCTCTTCGATCGTCCCGAGCAGATGGTCGCGCACGTGCTCGAACACGAACTGGTTCGGGGCCAGTAGGCGCAGGGTGTCGCCACTTTCATCCGCATGCAGGGGGCGCAGCCAGGTATTGAGCTGCTGTTCGGAGACCTTGTCCTGCAGGCGGTCCAGGCAGGCCCTCCAAAGGCTGTCGGAAGCCACGCGATATTCTCCGATGAGGGATACGAAACAGTCGTGCAGTCTACGCCCGCCGCGCCCGGTCACGCCAGCCGCATCCCCCGGGGACGATTGACTTGTGGCGCTACACGGGGTAGGTTCACCGGCCTTTCATCCAGTCATTCCGGAATCATCATGAAGCGCACCTTCCAGCCCAGCCGTCTCGTCCGCGCGCGAACCCACGGATTCCGTGCCCGCATGGCCACCCGTGGCGGTCGCAAGGTCATCAATGCCCGTCGGGCCAAGGGCCGCAAGCGCCTGACGCCGTAACGCCCGGCCTCGGCCCGAGTGCCCGCGCAGTCCTCGCCGGCCGGCTTTCCGCGCGCCGCGCGCCTGCTGACCGGCGGTGACTACCGCTACGTCTTCCAGGACGCACGGCGGGTGCGCGGGCGCCACCTGACCCTGCTTTACCGCCCGCGGAGCGAGGACGGCCCTGCGCGGCTGGGCCTGGCGATCGGCAAGCGCCATGTCCGACGCGCGGTACGACGCAACCGTATCAAGCGAATCGCCCGCGAGGCCTTTCGCCAGCGCCGTACCGAACTGCCGCCGGTGGATATCATCATCCTCGCGCGCGGCGGGGCGGGTGACGTGGAAGCCGAAGCCCTGCGGCGCGAGATCGACCATTTGCTGGACCGCATCCGATGAGCCGTCTGCTGCGCAAGATCGCCCTGTTGCCCGTGCGGGCCTATCAGTACGGCATCTCGCCGTTCATGGCGCCGCATTGCCGCCATTTCCCGACGTGTTCCGCCTACACGGTGGAAGCCGTGGAGACCCACGGCGTGCTGCGCGGATTCTGGCTGGGCCTGCGCCGCATCCTGCGCTGTCACCCCTGGTCACCGGGTGGCTATGATCCGGTCCCGCCGCGGGATCCCGACTCCCAATCTCCTTCCCGGAAGTAATCGCGCCCATGGATAACATCCGTCCCCTGCTGTGGCTGACCCTGGCCTTCATCCTGTTCCTGATGTGGATGGCCTGGAACGATGACTACGGCACCCGACCGGCCACCGAGACCGCGGCCGAACGCGAGCTGGAAGAAGATCCGGATGCGCGGCCGGAGGATGTTCCGGATACCCCGGAGGCGGCGGCCGAGCCCGAGGCCGACCCGGCCACGGATGCCCCGGAACCCATCGCGGCCCCGGAGCGGCGTCAGATCCAGGTGGTAACCGACAAGCATGACCTGCTGATCGATACCCGCGGTGGCACGATCCTGCGGGCCGACCTGCTGCAGTTCCCGCAGGATCTGCGCGACGACCCCCTGGTGCCGGTGCGCCTGCTGGATCACCGCATTCGCGGTTATGTCGCGCAGAGCGGCCTGACCCACGACCGCGTTGAGGGTGTCGACCCCGAAGGACGCGCGCCGTCGCATCACGCCGACTTCGAGGTCGACCAGGATCGTTTCGAGCTGGGCGAAGGCCAGGATCAGCTGCGCGTGCCGATGCGCTGGACCTCGGAAGACGGTGAGATCGAGGTCGTGAAGACCTACGTCTTCAACCGCGGCACCCACCTGATCGAGGTGGAATACGAGGTCCACAACCACAGTGCCGATCCCTGGATCGGGCGTCAGTATCGCCAGCTGCGTCATGGCGAGACCCCCGACCGTGAATCCTGGTGGCTGTACACCTTTACCGGAGCGGCCTGGTACGACGGCAGCTACGAGCGCGAGCGTTTCGAGTCGCTGGCGGACGATCCGGTCGAGGATCGCATCGAGGGTGGCTGGGTCTCGATGATCGAGCACTATTTCGTGTCGGCCTGGATCCCGGGCGCCGAGGAACTCAACGCCCTGTATGCCCGTGGGGTCCCCGGGGAAGTGGGCGAGGAGTACCTGATCGGCCTGCATTCGGCCGAGCCGTTGCGCGTGGCCTCGGGCGACAGCGGCCAGTTCCATACCCGCCTGTGGGTCGGCCCCAAGACCCAGGCGGAGCTGGCCGAAATCGCGGACGGCCTGCAATTGACGGTCGATTACGGGGTGTTCACCTTCCTCTCCAGCCCGCTGTTCTGGCTGCTGGACAAGATCCACGCGGTCGTCGGTAACTGGGGCTGGTCCATCGTCATCCTGACGATCCTGATCAAGCTGGCCTTCTTCAAGCTGTCGGCGACCAGTTACCGCTCCATGGCGCGCATGCGCAAGGTCGCGCCCAAGCTGCAGGAGCTGAAGGAGCGCTACAAGGACGACAAGCAGCGCATGAACCAGGCGCTGATGGACCTGTACAAGAAGGAGAAGATCAATCCGCTGGGTGGCTGTCTCCCGATCCTGGTGCAGATACCGGTGTTCATCGCCCTGTACTGGGTGCTGCTGGAGAGTGTCGAACTGCGTCAGGCCCCCTGGTGGCTGTGGATCCAGGATCTGTCGTCACGCGATCCGTTCTTCATCCTGCCGATCCTGATGGGCGTGTCCATGTTCGTGCAGTACAAGCTGAACCCGCCGCCGATGGATCCGGTGCAGCAGAAGATCTTCATGGCGCTGCCGTTCGTGTTCACCGTGTTCTTCGCCTTCTTCCCGGCGGGCCTGGTGCTGTACTGGTTCACCAACAACCTGTTCTCCATCGCGCAGCAGTGGTACATCACGCGCAAGATCGAGACCGGCGCGGACCCCGACAAGCAGAAGGAGTGACCCTTCGTGGACGGTGACACCATCGTCGCGGTCGCGACCCCTCCGGGGTCCGGCGGCATCGGGGTGGTGCGCCTTTCCGGTCCCGATGCCGCGGCACTGGCGCGGCGGATCGCCGGGCTTGATCCACGGCCGCGGCACGCCCATTACGTGCGCCTGCAGGATCCTGCCGATGATGCGCTGATCGACGACGGTCTGGTGCTGTTCTTCCCGGGCCCGCGTTCCTACACCGGAGAGGACGTGGTCGAATTCCAGGGCCACGGGAGCCCCGTACTCCTGGAGCGGCTGGTCGCGGCCTGCGTGGCCCTGGGCGCGCGCCGTGCGCGCCCGGGCGAATACACCGAACGCGCGTTCCTCAATGGCCGCATGGACCTGGCCCAGGCGGAGGCCGTCGCCGATCTCATCCACGCCCAGACCGAGCGCGCGGCGCGGCGCGCACGTTCCAGTCTGGACGGCGCCCTGGCGGCCGAGCTGCAGCCGGTCTCCCGCCGCATCCGCGACCTGCGGGTCCACATGGAGGCGGAACTGGACTTTGGCGAGACCGATCTCGAGTCGAATGTGGCCGGGACGCTGGCTCCGGCGGCGGCCGAACTCGCCGCGCAGATCCGCGCGCTGATCGAACGCCTGCGGCCCGGCCGCTACCTGGACCGCGGTCTGCGACTGGCGCTGCTCGGGCCACCCAACGCCGGCAAGTCCAGCCTGATGAACCGCCTTGCAGAGGATGAGGTTGCCATCGTCACCGACCGGCCCGGGACCACGCGCGACGTGCTGCGGGCACCGGTCGCGATCCATGGCATTCCCGTCGAGGTGGTGGATACGGCCGGCCTGCACGGGAGCGAGGATCCGGTGGAGCGGATCGGCATGGAACGGGCCCGCGAGGCCGGACGGACGGCCGACCTGGTGCTCGAGCTGCGTGACCTCACCGATCCCGACGCCGGGATACCACAGGACCTGCCGGCCGATCTGCCGCGCCTGGTGGTCTGGAACAAGAGCGATCTATCGAGTGCCCGTGAGCATGCCGTCCCGGCCGACGCGCCCGCGATCTCCGCGCGCACCGGCGAGGGACTGGATCCGCTGCGCGACGCGATTGCCGCGCGCCTGGGCCTGGCGCCCGAGACGGACGGCGGCTTCAGCGTGCGTGCGCGCCACCTCGACGGGCTGGTGGCGGCCGCGAGTGCCCTGGAACGCATCGACCCGGCACTGCCCGGCGATCTCGCCGCGGAAGAACTGCGCAGCGCCGAACAGGCTCTGGATGCCCTGCTCGGGCGCCAGGACCACGAGGCCCTGCTGGGCGAGATCTTCGCCGGATTCTGTATCGGCAAATAATCCGAGTGCCGTTCTGCGGCTTTTGCATTCGCCGCGATCCCGCCGCAGGCTTGCTGAATCCCGAGCGAAGGAATGCGGCATGGCGACCGAACCGGAAGTCCCGACCGAGGAATCCTCCCCTGCCTCCCTGCGTGAACGCCTGATCCGGATGAATCTTCCGGATCTGATCCATGGCGGCGGTCACGCGCCCGACTTCCGGGAAACCCGGGCGGATTACATCCGCCGACGGATCCGGCCGCTGGCGCTGTTGCTGGCCATCGGTCTGCCCCTGTGGCTGCCGCTCGAATTTTTCCTGCTGGATACCCCGGACGCCCTGCTCACGATGATCCTGCGGCTCACCGGTGCCGGCGCCGGACTGGTGCTGTGGTGGAGTTGCCGCCAGGATACCGGCTACCGCGGTACGCTGTGGCGCCTCGCCCTGCTGCTGGCGATACCGATGACGCTCTATGCCATGGCGCGGTTCATCATCAATTCCGACCTCGAGTCGGCGCTCGCCTCGGGTTACGCCTTCTTTCCGGCGCTCACGGTCGCGGCCCTGGCCATCTTCCCGCTGACCCTGCGCGAAGGCGCGTTCGGTTCGGTTGTCATCCTCGCCGCCTACATGGCCATCGAGGCGGCCATGGGCAATCTGGGTCGCTGGGACACCCTGGGCAATCTCTGGCTGCTGGTGCTGGTGGCCGGGGTAGCCGTATGGGCCGCTCTGAGTCAGCTGCACATGCTGCTGCGGCTCTACCGGCAGGCCACTCGCGATCCGCTGACCGGCCTTTTCAACCGCGGGGCCCTCGCGCGCCGGGTACGGAGTCAGCTGGAAGTTGGCGGCGGGGCGGATGCCGGCCTGTGCGTGCTGCTGTTCGATCTCGACTGGTTCAAGCGGATCAACGACACCCATGGCCATCGTGCCGGCGATCGGGTGCTGGAACATTTCGCTGCCCTGCTGCAGGACGAGTTGTGCGACGGCGGCACCCCCGGCCGCTGGGGCGGTGAAGAATTCCTCGCGGTCCTGCCGCACGGCGACCTCGAGCGCGCGCGAGCGCTGGCGGAACGGATTCGCGCGCGCCTGGGGGCGGAACCCGTCGATCTGTTTCCGGCGGATTCGCTGACCGTAACCGCCTCGGTGGGCGTGGCGTGTCGCCAGGGTGACGAATCGCTGGACGCGCTGGTGCAGCGCGCCGATGACGCACTGTACGCCGCCAAGACCGCCGGCCGCGACTGCGTGCGCAGCGCCCCCGTGCCGACCTGATCAACGCGAAAGCCCTTTACGGTACGGTCACTTCGGGACCGGCAGCGCTCCTGCTACACTGATCGCTTGCAACGCAGTGGCCCGACCCCCGGGCCGGGAAGTTCTCGAGCATGGCGGAATCCTTTGATGTCATCGTAGTGGGCGGCGGGCATGCCGGTACCGAGGCAGCCCTGGCGGCAGCGCGCACCGGTGCGCAAACCCTGCTGCTGACCCACAATCTCGAGACCGTCGGGCAGATGAGCTGCAACCCGGCGATCGGCGGCATTGGCAAGGGGCATCTGGTCAGGGAGATCGATGCACTGGGCGGGGTCATGGCGCGGGCCGCGGATGCCGCGGGTATCCATTTCCGCGTCCTGAACCGGCGCAAGGGGCCGGCGGTGCGCGCCACCCGTGCGCAGTCGGATCGCCAGCTCTATCGCCTGGCCGTACGCCGCGCCGTCGACCAGTGTCCCAACCTGCGGGTCTTTCAGCAGGGCGTGGCCGATGTCGTGCTCGACGGTGACCGCGCTGCGGCGGTCGTGACCGACGGCGGGATCCGCTTCGAGGCCCGCTCGGTGGTGCTGACCGTGGGCACCTTCCTCAACGGCCGGATGCATACCGGCGAGCAGAACCAGGCCGGCGGCCGCGCCGGCGACCCGCCGAGCGAACGCCTGGCGGCGCGCCTGCGCGAGATGGCGTTCGATGTCGGCCGGCTGAAGACCGGTACCCCGCCACGCATCGACGGCCGCAGCGTCGACTTTTCCGTGCTGGAACGTCAGCCTGGCGACGATCCGCGACCGGTCTTCTCGTTCGTCGGTTCGCGCGACGAGCATCCGCCGCAGCGTGCCTGTCATATCGCCCGGACCACCGAGCATACCCACGCGATCATCCGCGACAACCTCGAGCGCTCGCCGATGTATTCCGGGGCCATCGACAGCACCGGTCCGCGCTACTGTCCGTCGATCGAGGACAAGGTGGTGCGCTTCGCGGACAAGGACAGTCACCAGATCTTTGTGGAACCCGAAGGCCTGGATACCCACGAGCTGTATCCCAACGGCATCTCCACCAGCCTCCCCTGGGAGGTACAGGTCGACGTGGTCCGCAGCATCCCCGGTTTCGCGCACGCACACATCACCCGTCCGGGGTATGCGATCGAATACGATTTCTTCGACCCGCGCGGCCTGACCCCGGCGCTGGCGACCCGCGAAGTCGACAACCTGTTCCTCGCCGGCCAGATCAACGGTACGACCGGCTACGAGGAAGCGGCCGCCCAGGGGCTGGTGGCCGGCCTCAACGCCGCCCGCCACGTCGCCGGGCACGACCCGTGGGTCCCGCAGCGTTCCGAGGCCTATATCGGGGTGCTGATCGACGATCTGGTCACCCGCGGTACCCGCGAGCCCTACCGGATGTTCACCTCGCGCGCCGAACACCGCCTGCTGCTGCGCGAGGACAACGCCGATCTGCGCCTCACGCCGGCGGGTCGCGAAATGGGTCTGGTCGACGACGAACGCTGGACCGTGTTCAGTCGCCGGGCCGAACAGGTCGAAGCCGAACGCGTGCGCCTGGGTGCGACCCGACTGTCGCGCGAACAGCGGCGCAACGAGGCCCTGGTCGCCTACCTCGGCCAGACACCCGATCCCGAGGCGACCCTGGAAGACCTCCTGCGTCGCCCGAACGTGGATTATCCCGGTCTGATGGCCTGCCTGCCCGAACTGGCCGCGACCCTGCCCGCCGACGTCTGCGAGCAGGTCGAGATCCAGACCAAGTATGCCGGCTACATCGAACGTCAGCAGGCCGAGGTCCGGCGTCAGGAGCGCGCGGAAAACACGCCGCTGCCGGAAAACCTGGACTACGACCGCGTCCATGGGCTGTCCGCCGAACTGCGGCAGAAGCTCGCCGAGTTCCGTCCCCACACCCTGGCCCAGGCGGGGCGCATTCCCGGCGTGACCCCGGCCGCGCTGTCCGCTCTGGCCGTGCATCTGAAGCAGCGGGCCAGTGGCGAATGAGGACACCTGGCGTGCGGAGCTTGCGCGCCACGCCCCCGCCGCGGGTCTGACGGCGCCCGCCGTCGACGCGCTGGTGACCTGGCTGAGCCAGCTCGAGCGCTGGAACCGGGTGCACAACCTGAGCGCGGTGCGCGACCCGCAGCAGATGGTGTCGCGGCATGTCTTCGACAGTCTCAGCCTGCGCCCGTGGCTGCACGGGCAGCGCATCCTGGACGTGGGAACCGGCGCCGGACTGCCGGGACTGATCCTGGCCCTGGCCGACGCGTACGCCCCCGACGGCCATGCGGCCGCGAATCGGCGGTACTGCCTGCTGGACAGTGCCGCCAAGCGCGTTCGCTTCCTGCGTCACGTGATCGGCCTGCTGCGGACGGAAAACGTCGAGGCCCGTCATCTGCGGATCGAGCAGTTCGCGCCGCAGACCCCGTTCGATACCCTGGTCTCGCGCGCCTTCAAGGCCCCCGCCGAGACCCTGCAGCGCGCCGGCCATCTGGTCGCCCCGCAGGGGCGGGTACTGGCGATGCTGGGCCCGGCGGACCGCGCCCGCGAGGCGTTGCCGCCACCGTGGTCGTATCATGCGGTCGAGCCGGTTACCATTCCCGGCGAGCACGCCCCCCGTCACATCGCCATCATCGAGAGAACCGCGCCGTGACCGAAACCCTCGCGATCACCAACCAGAAGGGCGGCGTCGGCAAGACGACCACCTGCGTCAACCTGGCCGCATCGCTCGCCCGTCTGGGGCGTTCGGTGCTGGTGGTCGACATGGACCCGCAGGGCAATGCGACCACGGGATCCGGCGAAGACAAGCATGCCGACGTACGCACCACCTGCGACGTCCTGCTGGGTGATGCGCCCCTGGATGATGTCGTGCAGCGCGTCGAGGCCGGCTTCGATCTGCTGCCGGCCAACGGTGACCTGACCGTGGCCGAGGTGCGCCTGATGGAAGAAGAGGGCCGCGAATATCGCCTGCAACAGGCCCTGGCGGATGCCCGTGGCCGCTGGGACTACGTGCTGGTCGACTGCCCGCCGTCACTCAACCTGCTGACGGTCAACGGTCTGGTCGCTGCCGACGGCGTGGTTATCCCCATGCAGTGCGAGTACTACGCCCTCGAGGGTCTCACCGCGCTGATGCGCACCATCGAGAGCATCCAGCGCGGGCCCAATTCCCGCCTGCGCATCGCCGGGCTGCTGCGCACCATGTTCGACGCCCGCAACCGTCTCGCCGGCGACGTATCGGAGCAGCTGACCGGGTACTTTGGCGACCGGGTCTACAATACCGTGATCCCGCGCAACATCCGCCTGGCCGAAGCCCCCAGCTTCGGTCAGCCTGCTCTGTTGTATGATGCTTCATCGCGCGGCGCGGTCGCCTATCTCGCCCTGGCAGGCGAACTGCTGCGCCGCTGATTGCTCCTTTCGGCAGGATTCGACACATGGCCAGAAGAAACAGTGGACGACTCGGACGTGGTATCGACGCGCTGCTCAGCGGGGCCTCCGAGGAGCCCGGCGAAGAGGATCGCCTGGAGTCCGTGCCGGTCGAACGCATCCGCCGCGGCCGTTACCAGCCGCGCGGCCGGATTTCCGAAGAGGCGCTGGCCGAACTGACCGAATCCATCCGCTCGCAGGGCATCGTACAGCCGGTGGTCCTGCGGCCGGTGGACGATGGCTACGAGCTGATCGCCGGCGAGCGACGCTGGCGCGCCGCCCAGCAGGCAGGCCTCGAAACGGTCCCAGCAGTGATCCGCGAGATCCCCGACCAGGCGGCCGCCGCGATGGCCCTGATCGAGAACATCCAGCGGGAGAACCTCAACCCGCTGGAGGAGGCCAGTGCCATCCACCGGCTGATCGGCGAATTCGAACTGACCCACCAGGACGCGGCCACCGCCGTTGGCCGCTCCCGCACCGCGGTGACCAACCTCCTGCGGCTGCTGGAGCTCCACGATGCGGTCAAGGTTCACGTCGACGAGGGTCGCCTCGAGATGGGCCATGCCCGCTGCATCCTCGCCCTGCCGGTCGACGACCAGCCCGAGGTCGCCGAGCGCGTCGTCAAGCGCGGCCTCTCGGTACGCGCCACCGAACAGCTGGTGCGCCGCACCCTCGAGCAGAAGGATGCCGAGCCGGTCTCCACCGAGCCCCCGCCCGAGATCCGGCAGCTGGAGAGCCGCCTGGCCGACACCCTGGGTGCTCCCGTCCAGGTGCGTTACAACCGTCAGGGCAAGGGCCGCCTGGTGATCGAATACAACTCCCTGGACGAGCTCGACGGAATCCTGTCACATATTCAGTAACCCGGTCGGCTCCCGCGGGTCGCGTTGACCTCCCTTAAGGGCCCACTTATACTGCGCGCAATTTTCCGGAGAGGGGTGGGTTGTGCCCATCCACCAGATGACACCGCGACGCTTCAGCCCTGCCATCCAGTCGCTCGGTCTGCAGCTCGCAGTCACCCTTCTCCTGACGGTGCTCTTGCTGGTGCTGTCGTTACCGTCGGCCGCCATCTCGATGGCGCTCGGCGGCGGGATTGCCGCCCTCGGAAACGCCGTGATGGTATTTGCGGTCTTCGGGGCGTATCGTGCGTTGGCCGCCCGCAACCTGGCCGGGCGCATGATGCTGGCTCAGGTATTCCGGCTGCTGCTCATCGCAGCCGCATTTGCGGCGGTGTTCGCGGGTTACGAGAACCCCGACCTGCTCGCCCTGTTCGGTGGCTTTCTCGCGGTGCATCTTCTGCCCGTGTGGTGGGTCCACCGGGCATCCGCCCAAGCAATGAAGAGATAGCGACATGGCTTCAGAAATGGACGACCATATCAATCACCATCTCACGAACCTGACCTTCGGGTATCATCCGGAGGACGGGCTCGGCTTCGCGATGAGCGCATCGGAGGCCGCCGAGATGGGTTTCTGGGCCATCCACGTCGATTCGATGATCTGGTCCATTGGCCTCGGCCTGCTGTTCATCCTCAGCTTCCGTTACGCGGCAAAGCGGGTCACCGCCGGTGTTCCCGGTGGCTGGCAGAACTTCGTCGAATGGATCATGGACTTCGTCGACACCAACGTGCGCGGTTCGTTCAAGCACAAGAACGACCTCATCGCGCCGCTGGCACTGACCATCTTCATCTGGATCTTCCTGCTCAACCTGATGGACCTGGTGCCGGTGGATCTGATCCCGCACCTCGCCTATCTGCTGGGCATCCCGTACTTCAAGATCGTGCCCACGACCGACATCAACGTGACGATCGGTCTGGCGCTGGGCGTGTTCATTCTCATCATCTATTACTCGCTGAAGATCAAGGGTCCGGTGGGTTTCGTCAAGGAGCTGACCGGTGCGCCGTTCCAGACCTCCATCACCCCGCTGAAGCCCCTGACCTGGGTGGCCAACTTCGTGCTGGAAGTCGTCGACCTCCTGGCCAAGCCGGCTTCTCTCGCCCTGCGACTGTTCGGCAACCTGTACGCCGCCGAGATGATCTTTATCCTCATCGGCCTGATGTACTCCGCCGGGCTGATGTTCGGGCTTGCCGGGGGCGTGCTGCACGTCGGCTGGGCGATCTTCCACATCCTCGTGGTGCCGCTGCAGGCCTTCATCTTCATGGTGCTGACCATCGTCTATCTGGACATGGCTCACTCGGAAGACCACTGATAACCCTTAACTTCAACTGACCGTCTCAACTTCACTGGAGATATTACGATGGAAATGGCTAACGCTCTGGTTATTATCGCCGCCGCTCTGATGATGGGCATGGCCGCTATCGGCGCCGCGATTGGTGTCGCCACCCTCGGGGGTCGCTTCCTCGAAGGCGCCGCCCGTCAGCCGGAACTGATCCCGATGCTGCGCACCAACTTCTTCATCGTTGTGGGTCTGACCGACGCCGTCCCGATGATCTCGGTGGGTATCGGCCTGTACGTCCTGTTCGTTCTCGGCTAAAGGCTGATCGAGTCACGAGGATCCCTCACCACTCGTCAACCTGAGGTAGCAGGATGAATATCAATCTCACCATCATCGGGCAGCTGCTGGCCTTCAGCGTTTTCGTATGGTTCACCATGCGATTCGTATGGCCGCCGCTGACCCAGGCCCTGGAGGCACGGCGCAAGAAGATCGCCGACGGCCTCGCGGCCGCCGAACGCGGCGAGAAGGAACAGGAGCTGGCCCAGGAGCGAGCGACCGAGGTCATCAAGGAGGCCAAGCAGCAGGCCAACGACATCGTCGCCTCCGCTCAGAAGCGTGCCAACGAGCTCGTCGAGGAAGCCCGCACCACCGCCCGCGAGGAAGGGGAGCGAATCAAGGAATCGGCCCAGGCCGAATCCGAGCAGGAGCTCAACCGCGCGAAGGAAGAGCTGCGCAAGCAGGTCTCCGACCTGGCAGTTCAGGGTGCCGAGCAGATCCTGGCCAAGGAGATTGACGCCAAGGCCCACGGTGACCTTCTCAAGAAGCTCGCCGCAAAGCTGTAAGGAGAGGCTATGTCAGACCTGATTTCGGTAGCCCGACCCTACGCTCGCGCCGCCTTTGAGCGGGCCCGCGACGGCCAGGATCTTGCCGGCTGGGCCGAGCAGCTGGAGTTGCTGGCGGCCATCGCCCGCGATTCCCGCGTGCACGATCTCCTCACGAACCCCCGGGTCCCGCGTGCCCAGCGTGCCCAGCTCATGCTGGAGATCGCCGAGGGCAAGCTCGACGACGGCGTGGCGAACCTCGTCCGTCTCCTGGGCGAGAACGGTCGACTGCCGGCCCTGCCGGCGGTGAGCGAGGCGTTCAATGCGCTGAAGGCCGAGGCGGAAAGTCGCGTGGAGGCCGAGGTCATTGCCTCCCGCAAGCTCACGCAGGCGCAGGAGAAAGAGATCCACAAGGCCCTGTCCCAACGACTCGGTCGCGAGGTGGATCTGACCTCCTCGGTCGACAGCTCCCTTATTGGAGGGGCCATCATCCGCGCCGGCGACCTGGTCATCGACGGCTCCGTGCGAGGCCAGCTGGACCGCCTGGCTGCCAATTTGAGTCGCTAAGAGGAAATTATCATGCAACTGAATCCCTCCGAGATCAGTGATCTGATCAAACAGCGCATCGACCAGTTCGATGCGGGCTCCGAGGCCTCCAACGAAGGCACGGTGGTCAGCCTGCAGGATGGTATCGCCCGCGTACACGGCCTGGGCGACGTCATGCAGGGCGAAATGCTCGCCTTCCCCGGGGACGTCTACGGCATGGCGCTCAACCTCGAGCGCGATTCCGTGGGCGTCGTGATCCTCGGCGACTACCAGAACCTCAGCGAGGGCGACACCGTCAAGTGCACCGGCCGTATCCTCGAGGTGCCGGTCGGCGACCAGATGCTCGGCCGTGTCGTGAACTCGCTCGGTCAACCGCTGGACGGCAAGGGCCCGATCGAGACCGATCATACCAGCCCAATCGAGCGCATGGCCCCGGGCGTGATCGAGCGCCAGGGCGTCGACCAGCCGCTGCAGAGCGGCATCAAGGCGATTGACGCCATGGTCCCGGTCGGCCGCGGCCAGCGCGAGCTGATCATCGGCGACCGTCAGACCGGCAAGACCGCGGTGGCGATCGATGCGATCATCAACCAGAAGGACTCCGGCGTTAAGTGCATCTATGTCGCCGTGGGCCAGAAGGCCTCCTCGGTCGCCTCGGTGGTGAACAAGCTTGAAGAGGCCGGCGCGATGGACAACACCATCATCGTGGCCGCCAACGCCTCCGAATCGGCCGCGATGCAGTTCATCGCTCCGTACGCCGGCTGCGCCATGGGCGAATACTTCCGCGACAAGGGCGAAGACGCACTGATCGTTTATGACGACCTGACCAAACAGGCCTGGGCGTATCGTCAGGTGTCCCTGCTCCTGCGTCGCCCGCCTGGTCGCGAGGCCTATCCGGGTGACGTCTTCTACCTGCATTCCCGTCTGCTGGAGCGCGCCTCCCGCGTCAACGAGGATTACGTGGAGAAGGCCACCAACGGTGAAGTGAAGGGTAAGACCGGCTCGCTGACCGCGCTGCCGATCATCGAGACCCAGGCCGGCGACGTCTCCGCCTTTGTGCCGACCAACGTCATCTCCATCACCGATGGTCAGATCTTCCTTGAGACCGATCTGTTCAACTCGGGCATCCGTCCGGCGATCAACGCCGGTCTCTCGGTTTCGCGAGTGGGTGGTTCGGCTCAGACCAAGATCATCAAGAAGCTGGGTGGCAGCGTGCGTCTGGATCTGGCCCAGTACCGCGAACTGGCGGCCTTCTCGCAGTTCGCGTCCGATCTGGACGAGACGACCCGCAAGCAGCTGGATCGCGGCAAGCGCGTGACCGAGCTGATGAAGCAAGGTCAGTACAAGCCGATGTCCATTGGCGAAATGGCGTTCTCGCTGTACGCGGCGAACCAGGGTTACCTGGACGACGTCGACGAGGACAAGGTGGTCGACTTCGAACGTGAACTGCAGGCGTGGCTGCGCTCGAACCAGAAGTCCCTGCTCGACGAGATCAACAGCACCGGTGACTACAACGACTCCATCCAGGAACGCATGACCAGTGCCCTGGACGAGTTCAAGTCCAAGAACACCTGGTAACGGGAGCGCGCAATGGCGGGCACAAAGGAGATCCGGACGCAGATCAAGAGTATCCAGAATACTCAGAAGATCACCAAGGCCATGGAGATGGTGGCCGCGTCCAAGATGCGCAAGGCCCAGGACCGCATGCAGGAGTCCCGGCCCTACGCCGAGAAGATCCGCGACGTGATCGGTCACGTTGCCATGGCGAACGCCCAGTACCGGCATCCGTTCATGGTCGAGCGCGACGTCAAGCGTGTCGCCATGATCGTGGTGTCGACCGACCGGGGTCTGTGCGGCGGGTTGAACACCAATCTGTTCAAGCAGGCCGTGGCGGAGATGCGGCGTTACCGTGAGGAAGGGGTCGAGGTGGACCTCTGCGTCTTCGGTAACAAGGCACTGCAGTTTTTCCGGCGGCTTGGCGGCAATATCGTGGCTCAGGCCACGGATCTCGGTGACCGCCCGCACCTCTCTGACCTCATCGGAACCGTCAAGGTCCTGCTCGACGATTTCCGTGAGGAGAAAATCGACCGCGTGGTCCTGGTGGAGAACAAGTTCGTCAACACCATGACGCAGCAACCCCGGACCACGCAGCTGCTGCCGACGGCGCCGAGCTCCGACGACGAGCTCGAGTACCACTGGGACTACATCTACGAGCCGGAGCCCTACGAGGTCCTGGATACCCTCGTCGAGCGCTACGTGGAATCCCTGATCTATCAGGCCGTAGTCGAGAACGTGGCCTGCGAAATGGCTGCGCGGATGGTGGCGATGAAGGCGGCCTCCGACAACGCCGGAACGATGATCAAGGATCTCCAGCTGGTCTACAACAAGGCACGCCAGGCCGCGATCACGCAGGAGATTTCCGAGATCGTCAGCGGCGCCGCCGCGGTCTAGAGACCGGCTCCCGCAGGCCCGACGCGGCAAGAATTACGACTTAGAGGATTGAACGCATGAGCTCTGGAAAGATTGTCGAAATCATCGGCGCTGTCGTGGACGTGGAGTTTCCCCACGGCGAAGTGCCCAAGGTGTACGACGCCCTCACCCTGGAAAACGGCCTGACCCTCGAGGTCCAGCAGCAGCTGGGTGACGGGGTCGTGCGCACCATCGCCATGGGCAGCACCGACGGCCTCAAGCGTCAGACGGCCGTGACCAGCAGCGGCGGACCGATCTCCGTGCCGGTGGGTCAGGGGACCCTGGGCCGCGTGATGGACGTCCTCGGGCGGCCGGTCGACGAAGCCGGCGAGGTGGAAACCGAAGAAAAATGGTCCATTCATCGCAAGGCGCCCAGCTTTGACGAGCAGGCGGGTTCAACCGATCTGCTGGAAACCGGCATCAAGGTGATCGATCTGCTGTGCCCCTTTGCCAAGGGTGGCAAGGTTGGCCTGTTTGGCGGCGCCGGCGTGGGCAAGACCGTCAACATGATGGAGCTCATCCGTAACATCGCGATCGAGCACAGCGGTTATTCCGTGTTCGCCGGCGTCGGTGAGCGTACTCGCGAAGGGAACGACTTCTATCACGAGATGAAGGATTCCAACGTCCTCGACAAGGTGGCTCTGGTTTACGGCCAGATGAACGAGCCGCCGGGCAACCGTCTGCGTGTGGCGCTGACCGGTCTGACCATGGCGGAGTATTTCCGGGACGAAGGTCGCGACGTGCTGATGTTCATCGACAACATCTACCGTTATACGCTGGCCGGTACCGAGGTTTCGGCACTGCTGGGCCGCATGCCCTCCGCGGTTGGTTACCAGCCGACTCTGGCGGAAGAGATGGGTGTGCTGCAGGAACGCATCACGTCGACCAAGAAGGGCTCGATCACCTCGATCCAGGCGGTATACGTGCCCGCGGACGACCTGACCGACCCCTCGCCGGCCACCACGTTCGCGCACCTGGATGCCACGGTCGTGCTGTCCCGTCAGATCGCCGAGCTGGGCATCTACCCGGCGGTGGATCCGCTGGATTCGACTTCCCGCCAGCTGGATCCGCAGATCATCGGCCAGCAGCACTATGACACCGCGCGTGCGGTGCAGGGTACGCTGCAGCGCTACAAGGAACTGAAGGACATCATTGCGATCCTCGGCATGGACGAGCTGTCGGAAGATGACAAGCTGGTCGTGGCCCGGGCCCGCAAGATCCAGCGCTTCCTGTCGCAGCCGTTCTTTGTGGCGGAAGTGTTCACCGGTGCCCCCGGCAAGTACGTGTCGCTCAAGGACACCATCCGTGCCTTCCAGGCTATCGTGGACGGTGAGTACGATCACCTGCCCGAGCAGGCGTTCTACATGGTGGGTACCATCGAGGAAGCCGTCGAGAAGGCCGACAAACTCGGCTAAGGAGCACCTGTCATGCCAATGACAATGCATGTGGACGTGGTCAGTGCCGAAGAGTCGATTTACTCCGGCACGGCCGAGATGATTGCGGCTCCGGCCGAGGAAGGCGAGGTCGGCGTGTATGCCGGCCACCTGCAGATGCTGGTCCGCCTGAATCCGGGCGAACTGCGCATCCAGGAAAAGGAAGGGGCAGAGCCCCAGCCGGTGTTCGTCTCCGGGGGCGTGATGGAGGTGCAGCCGCGCCATGTTACGGTGCTCGCGGATACTGCGGTCCGCGCGAAGGACCTGGACGAGGCCGAGGCGCTCGAGGCCAAGAAGCGGGCGGAGGAAGCCCTGGCCGACAAGCAGGCCGACTTCGATTATGCCAAGGCGCAGGCCGAGCTTGCGGAAGCCGCGGCCCGGCTGCAGATGATCGAAAAGCTGCGTCGGCGCCGCTGAGGCGACGGACACGGCAGGGAAGCAGTGCAAGGCCGCCTGTTCTGGGCGGCCTTGTTGTTTGTGGCCCCGACCGGGCACTCGGGATGGAAGGTGAAACGTGGAAACACTGCATCTGATCATACTGGCGGCGGGCAAGGGGACGCGGATGCGTTCGGCCCTGCCGAAGGTGCTGCAACCGCTGGGTGGGCGTCCGATGCTTGCCCACGTGCTGGAACGGGCGGACGCGCTCCCCGCGGAAGCCAGGCATGTGGTGGTGAGTCACGGACGCCAGGCGGTGGAGGGTGAATTCGCGTCCCGACAGGACATCCACTGGGTGGATCAGGGACACCCTGGCGGGACCGGCCATGCGGTGGCCCGCGCCCTGGAGGCTGTTCCCGACGGGGCACGGGTCCTGGTGCTGTATGGCGACGTGCCGAGGATTCCGGTCGCAGATCTGGAGGGTTGTGCTCGCGCCCGTGAGAGTCTGGCGGTGCTCGGAACTCGGGTGGCCGATCCTCGTGGCTACGGGCGGCTGATCGAAGATGCGCAGGGCAACCTGGAGTGCATTGTCGAGGACAAGGAAGCCAGTGCGTCGGAAGCTGCCGTCACGCGGATCAATACCGGGGTGCTTGCCGGGGATGCGGTCGCGCTGAGGCGATGGCTGGGCGCATGCGAACCGGCGGCGGGTAGCGAACGCGAGTGGTACCTCACGGACGTGGTGGCAGTGGCTCGCGGCGAGGGTCAATCGGTGGCGCTGGTCGACAGCGAGGATCCCGATGCCGTTCTGGGCGTGAATGACCGGGCCCAGCTTGCGGTGCAGGAACGTCTGCTCCAGAGGGATATCGCCGAAAAATACATGCGCGAGGGTCTGGCACTGGCCGACCCGGCCCGATTCGATTGCCGCGGCACGCTGCAGTTCGGGCAGGACTGCGGTCTGGACGTGAACGTGGTCCTGGAGGGCACGGTGGTCCTCGGCGACGACGTGAAAATCGGCCCCGGCTGCGTGCTGCGTGACTGTCGTATCGCCTCCGGCGCACGGCTGCAGCCGTATACGGTGGTTGAGGGCGCGCGGCTCGGTGAGCGGGCCGAGGCGGGCCCGTTCGCGCGCCTGCGGCCGGGCGCCGATCTTGCCGAGGACGTTCGTGTCGGCAATTTCGTCGAGGTGAAGAACGCGCGCCTGGAGTCCGGCGCCAAGGCCAACCATCTCGCCTATGTCGGGGATGCCCGTGTGGGTGCCGGCGCCAATCTGGGCGCCGGCACCATCACCTGCAATTACGACGGCGCCAACAAGCATCACACCGAGATTGGTGCGGATGCGTTCATCGGCTCGAATACGGCGCTTGTCGCACCGGTCACCATTGGTGCAGGGGCGACCGTGGGTGCGGGCTCCACCATCAGCCGTGATGTCCCGGACGGGGCCCTGGCGCTCACGCGGGCACCGGTACGAACCGTAGAGGGCTGGCAGCGTCCGGCCAGGCAGCCTGAGTCAGGCGCAGCCGGCCCCAATCCAACCAAAAGCGGGGACTGAACCATGTGCGGACTGGTTGCCGGAATCACCGAACGCAATATCGTCCCGCTGTTGATCGAAGGCCTCCATCGCCTGGAGTACCGCGGCTATGACTCCGCCGGCATTGCGGTCACCGGAGCCGGCGGAATCGACATGGTGCGGACCGAGGGCAAGGTGGCGGCGCTGGAAGATCGCGTCGCCCGGACCGGTATCCACGGTCACGCTGGCCTCGCCCACACCCGGTGGGCGACCCATGGTCGGCCGTCCGAGGTGAATGCCCACCCCCACCTGTCGCGCGACCGGCGTGTCGCCATCGCGCACAACGGCATCATCGAGAACCACGCGGCCCTGCGCGATGCGCTGGCCAACGATGGCTGGACCTGTGCATCCGACACCGACAGCGAAGTCATCGCCCACCTGGTCGAACAGGCGCTGGAGGCGGGTCAGGAACCGGTGGCGGCAGTCCGGAGCACCTGCGCCCGGCTGCAGGGTGCATGGGCACTGGCGGTGAGTGTTTCCGACGCGCCCGATCGCATCATCGTCGCTCGCCACGGGTCCCCGCTCCTGCTCGGACTGGGAATCGGCGAAAATTTCGCCGCCTCGGACATGCAGGCCCTCCTTCCGGTCACCCAGCGGTTTATCGACCTGGAAGAAGGCGATATCGCTGTGCTCTACCGCGACCGGGTCGAGATCGAGGACGTGGCCGGACAGCCGGTCGTCCGCGAAGCTCGCGAAACCCGGTGCGAGGTGACGATCGCCGACCGCGGCGAATATCGCCATTTCATGCTCAAGGAAATCCACGAACAGCCCCGGGCACTGTACGACACGCTGGCGGGGCGTTTCGGGCACGATGGTGTTCTGCCCAATCTTCTGGGTCCGGACACCGACCGCCTGCTGCAGGAAGTGAGCTCGGTCCAGATCGTGGCCTGCGGCACGAGCTACCACGCGGGGATGGTCGCGCGGTACTGGATCGAGGATTATCTCGGCATGCCGGCACAGGTCGAGGTGGCGAGCGAATACCGTTATCGTCGGCATGTCGTGGCGCCGGGGACCCTGTTGCTGGTGCTGTCCCAGTCGGGAGAAACTGCTGATACTCTCGCGGTCCTGCGCCAGGCGCTGGAAGAGCCCTTCGCCGCGCGTCTCGCCATCTGCAACGTGCCCGAGAGCACCATGGCTCGTCTCGCCGATCTGGTCCTGATGACTCAGGCGGGCCCCGAAATCGGAGTGGCCTCAACCAAGGCCTTTACGACCCAGCTGGCCGCGCTGGCGGTGCTGGTGCTCCTCTTGGGCGATACGGCGCGGGCCGCCCGCCTTGCGGATGGTGATCGCCAGGACGGGATCCGGGCCCTGCAGTCCCTGCCCGCGATGGCGGAAGCCACGCTGCAGCTGGACGGCCGCCTGGCGCAGGTGGCGGAGCATCTCGTGGAACGCCACCACGCGCTGTTCCTGGGCCGCGGTGTGCACTATCCGATCGCCCTGGAAGGCGCCCTGAAGCTGAAGGAGATCTCCTACATCCATGCCGAGGCCTACCCGTCCGGCGAGCTCAAGCACGGTCCCCTGGCGCTCGTGGATGCCGAGATGCCGGTGATCGCGGTCGCGCCGGATGACGCCCAGCTGGAGAAGCTCGCCAGCAATCTCCAGGAGGTGCGTGCCCGGGGCGGCGAGCTCATCGTGATCGGGGAAGCGGCTGCTGCGCGTGCCCTGGGTCCGGATGACACCTGGATCGGGATGCCGCAGAGCGGTCCGCTGAATCCCTGGATCGCGCCGGTACTGTTCGCGATCCCGCTGCAGCTCCTCGCCTATCACACCGCGGTGCTCAAGGGCACGGACGTCGATCAGCCCCGCAATCTCGCCAAGTCCGTGACCGTGGAATAGCGTACATGGCTTGTATTGCCGCGCCGGCTTCGCTAGATTCCCCGGCGTCCTGAAAACCGTGACCGGAGTATCCGATGGATCAGCAACAGATCAATCAGCGCTGCGTCGAACTGTTCAACTCGCCGCGGGTGCAGACCAAGATGTGGAATCCGCGCATGTTCTGGGAGGTGGGGCGTCATCTGAACGTGACCTCCGACCAGCTGACCGATCCGAAGGTGGACGTGGCCGAGCTGGAAGTGATGCTGTCCGCCGCAGCCTACGAGCCGTCCCAGTGCGCGGATGAGGTCAACCAGCGTGAAGGCGGCCGTGCGGACTTCATCCGTCGCGCCGTGCAGTCCGGACAGCGGCCGTTCCTGCGTCGCGCCGACTGACGCGATTTCCGTGTTCGGCCTCCTTGCAGGAGGCGAGCCCCCTCGCCGACCCGGCGCAGGCGATTGGCCGGACGCAAAATCGGCCGGAGGGCCGGCCTCCTACCGGGGCCAGGGTTCGACCTGCCCGTAGGAGGCGAGCCCCCTCGCCGACCCGGCGCAGGTGATTGGCCGGACGCAAAATCGGCCGGAGGGCCGGCCTCCTGCCGGGGCCAGGGTTCGACCTCCCTGTAGGAGGCGAGCCCCCTCGCCGATTCGGCCCTCTCGCCGACCCGGCATCACGTCCGTTCCGGCGGCCCGCCTCAGGCCCGCAGGAGCGGCCCTTCCACCGCCTCGCGGGTTTCGCGGCCCGCCAGTTCCTCGATCACCGCCAGGGCGAAATCCATCGCCACGCCGGGCCCGCGCCCGGTAATGACGTTCCCGTCGATCTCCACGGCCGCCCCGCTCGACTCCACCCCGGTGCCATCGAGGGCGCCGGTAAAGCAGGTCGCCCGGCGATCCTGCAGCAACCCGGCCTGCGCCAGCACCTTGGGGGCCGCACAGATGGCCGCCACATGCCGGCCGGCCTCCGCCTGTTTCTGCAGTCGCGTGATCAGCCGCGGGTCATCGCGCAGGTGATTCGCGCCCGGAAGCCCCCCGGGAATGGCAATCAGATCGAAATCCTCCCCGAGCGCGGACTCGAGGTCGCTTTCCGGGTGGATCACCGTCGCGCGCGAGCAGGTGACCGGCCCGGTTTCCTGACCCGCGACCGTGACCTCGAACCCGGCCCGACGGAAGAGGTCGATCATGGTCACGGCCTCCAGCTCTTCCGAGCCGGAGGCCAGAGGTACGAGCACTCGCGTCATCGCGCTCCTCCCAGCTAGCGTCCGTTGTAGAAATTCAGGCCCTTGAGGAGATTGAGGGCCTCGTTAAGCCCGAAGTCGCGCTCGGCCAGGCTTTCTTCTTCCTCGTCTTCGACGTCTTCAGGCAGGTCGCGCCGCGCGGGTTCATCGTCTTCCGACCGCGACACCCGCAGTCTCTCGTCGAGCGCGATGTCCGGATTGATGCCTTCGTCCTGGATGGACCGGCCGTCCGGGGTGAAGTAGCGCGCGGTGGTCAGCTTGATCCCGGTCTGCTCGGACAGCGGCAGGATGGTCTGCACCGATCCCTTGCCGAAGCTGTTCTGTCCCATGATGATCGCGCGACCATGGTCCTGCAGGGCACCTGCGACGATCTCGGAAGCCGACGCCGAACCGCGGTTGACCAGCACCACCATCGGCACGCCATCGAGGACATCCCCCGGCGAGGCGTCATATTCGATCTGCGCCTCGTCCAGACGGCCCTCGGTGTAGACGATCCGTCCACCGTCCAGGAAGGCGTCGGACACGCCCACGGCGCCGTTGAGGATCCCGCCCGGGTTGTTGCGCAGGTCCAGGACCAGGCCCTTCAGTCCGTGGGCCTCCTTGAGTTCCTCGATCGCGCTGACCAGATCTCGCGCCGTGCGCGTCTGGAAGTTGCTGACGCGTACGTAGCCGTAGCCTTCTTCCAGCATCTCGGAGCGGACGGATTCCACCTGGATGATGTCGCGCGTGATCGTGATCTCCAGCGGCTGATCCTCGCCGTCGCGCACCACCGTCAGGGTGATGTCGGAACCCTGTTCGCCGCGCATCCGGCTGACGGCATCCGACAGGGTCATGCCGCGCACCGAGTCACCGTCCAGACGCACGATGAGGTCACCCGCCTGGATGCCCGCACGCTCCGCGGGCGTATCGTCGATCGGAGCGATGACCTTCACGAACCCGTCTTCCATCCCGACCTCGATCCCGAGGCCGCCGAACTCGCCCGAGGTTCCCGCTTCCATGTCACGGAAGTCGTCCTCGTCGAGGTAGGAAGAGTGCTCGTCGAGCCCCGTCAGCATGCCCTGAATGGCATTGTCCAGCAGCTCGCTGTCGTCGACTTCCTCGACGTAATTGCGCTTGATGCGCATGTAGACGTCGGTAAAGCGCTGCAGGTCCTCGACCGGCAGCGCCGACAGACCGGCGGCATCGTCGCGCCCGGCGTACACGCCAACGGACACGCTCAGCATGATGCCCAGAACGAGACCCGTGAGCAGGCCGTAGCCGGAGTGGAAAAGCTTGTTCATCAGAGTATCCCTTGTCCGAGGTCTTTCTGCGGATATGCGCCCAATTCTAGCATTCCGCCCTTATTGTGACGGCCACCATTCCTGCGGGTTCAATGTCCGTCCCTGACGGCGCACTTCGAAGTACAGGCCCGGAGCAATCGCGGGACTGCCTTCCCCGGCCCGCCCCACCGGTTCGCCCGCATCGGCCCGTTCCCCCGGCCCGGCGAGGATGTCTTCCAGGTTGCCGTACAGCGTCAGAAAATCGTCCCCGTGATCCAGGATCACCAGGAACCCGTAGCCCTGCATCCAGTCCGCATAGACCACACGACCCTGATGCACTGCCCGCACCGGCGCGCCGGAGGGCGCCTCCAGTACCACCCCGTTCCACTGGCTGCGCAGGTTACCCCGGCGTTCGCTGCCGAAATGACGAATAACCGGCGCATCCACCGGTCGCGGCAACTCCCCTTCCAGATCGGCGAACGGGACATCCGGATTGACCGCGGGGGGGCGAGCGGCCGTTTCCTCGCCCGATTCTTTTTCGCGGCTGGTGGCACGGCGTTGTTCTTCGATCTCCGCGATCACGCGATCCAGGGTCTCGGCGTTGCGTTCGAGGCGTTCCAGTTCGAGCGCCTCGTCTTCCATGGCCGCCTCGAGTTCCTCCAGTGCCGCCCGGCGGGCGGCGTCCTGGCGCTCCAGCTCGGCCATGGCTTCGCGGGTTTCCGTCTCGCGGCGAGCCAGCCGGTCGCGTTCCTTCGCCAGACCGGCCCGGGCCGTCTGCAGCTCCTCGATCCGTTCATGCAGGCCCGCCAGGGCCCGTTCCCGAGCTTGCTGAATGGCGGCGGCGTAAACGGGGTGGTGCCGCTGGCCGTCTTCCGTGGGCCGATCACCCTGCCCATGGCGCGCCTGCAGCCACTGGTCGTGTACCAGTCGGGCCGCGTCGCGTCGCTGCTCGTGCAGCCGTTCCTCGCGCCGGGCCACGCGGGCCTCGTGCTCGGCTATCACCTCCTCCTGGGCCTCGCGGCGGCGTTTCAGTTCATCCAGACGCTCGCGTTGTTCACCTGCGCCCCGTGCGGATGCGGCGATCCGGTCTTCCAGGTCGTCGACCGCCTCGCGGCGTTCCTCCAGCGAGCGTTCGACGTCCCGGATGGCCTCCAGGGTCTTTTCCAGCTCCGCCTCGGGTTCCAGCGCCGTGGCCGGCACGGCAACCAGCAGGCCCGCCAGCAGCAGGCCAACCCATGAAAGCGACAGGGACAAGATTGCGTGAATCCGCATATCGGGGTACGTTTGCGTTCTAATATTCTCACCCAGTGGCAGGGGTCTTGCCCCTCCGAACGAGAGGCTGCCGTGAGCGACGAACCGTGCATCGAAGACGAACTCATGTCGCAGGACGAGGATATCGAGAGGGCCTCGCGCTCGCTCAAGGCCATGTCCCATCCGCTGCGGCTCAAGATCCTGTGCATTCTGGGCGACCGGGAGGTCAGCGTACAGGAAATCGTGGATCAGGTCGGGACCTCGCAGAGCAATATTTCCCAGCACCTCGGAATCCTGCGTGACAAGGGCATCCTGGCCACGCGCAAGGACGCGAATCGGGTCTATTACCGCGTGGGGGACTCCCGCACCTTGCGCCTGATCGGTATGATGCAGGACGTCTTCTGCCGTTCCTGAATCCCGACCGGTCTCCCGCATGCTTGAACGACTGCCCGAATTCCTCGCCAACAACCCGATTCTGACGGGCGCCCTGATCGCGGTGCTTGCCCTGATCATCTACGCCGAGTTCCGGCGCCTGACGCGCAAGTACCGCGAGCTGGCGCCCACCGAAGCGGTGCGCGTGATGAACCAGGACGATGCCCTGGTGCTGGACGTGCGCGAGCACAACGAGGTCTCCGGCGGCCGCATCGGTGGCGCGAAGCATATCCCCCTCGGCGAACTGAAAAAGCGCATGCAGGACATCGAGGCGTGGAAATCCAGCCCAGTGGTGGTGTATTGCCGCAGCGGCAACCGGTCCTCCATGGCCGCGAACCAGCTGACGGCGGCTGGCTTCGAGGACGTGGTCAATCTTTCCGGTGGCATCCAGGCATGGGAAAATGCGGGCATGCCGCTGAAGAAGAAGTGACATGCGCTTCGAGGTCTACTCTACCGGGCACTGCCCGTTCTGCATCCTCGCCCGCCGCCTGCTGAACCAGCGCGACCTCGGCTTCGACGAATACCGCATCGACCGGGACTCCGGGCTGCGCCACGAGATGGAACAGCGGGCGGACGGACGCACCAGCGTCCCGCAGATCTTCCTGGGGGACACCCATATCGGCGGCTACGATGAACTCCAGGCCATGGAACGGTCCGGCGAGCTGGACCGCCTGATCGAGGCCTGCGGGGGTGTGGACGCCGGCGATTCCACGAACACCTGAAAGGATCCGAACGCACCATGGCTGAAGAAAACCAGACCGACGCGGCCGCACAGGGCGGCCAGGGCTCCGACGGCCCCGAATTCTCCATGCAGAAGGTCTTCATCAAGGACCTGTCCTTCGAGGCCCCCGGCGCCCCGGAGATCTTCCTCAAGGAATGGAAGGGCGAGACCGGCATTCAGCTCAACACCCAGGCGCGCCCGGTGGGCGAGCAGGAAGGGGTCTACGAGGTCGAGCTGGGCCTGACGGTCACCACCGAATCCAACGGCGAGACCGGCTACCTGGTCGAGATCAAGCAGGCCGGGGTGTTCATCGTGCGCGGTTTCTCCGAGGAGCAACGCAATCAGCTGCTGGGCGCCTACTGCCCCAATGCGCTGTTCCCCTTCGCCCGCGAGACGGTTGCCGACCTGGTCCTGAAGGGCGGTTTCCCGCAGCTGCTGCTGCAGCCGGTCAACTTCGACGCGCTGTATGCCAAGCACCTGAAGGAACAGCAGGAAGGTTCGGGTCAGGGCCAGGGAGGCAACGGCGCCGCCGTCACGGCCAGCGAAAACCCCTGAGCCGGCGGCCCGGCGCATGCGCATCGCGGTACTGGGGGCCGGCTCCTGGGGCACCGCGCTGGCGGTGCATGCCGCCCGCCTGCACGACGACGTGCGGCTGTGGGGACGTTCACCGGAGACTGCCGCGCGCCTTGAGCGGGAACGCGAAAACCCCCGTTACCTGCCCGGCCTGACCTTCCCGCGCAACCTCCGGGTCAGCGCCGACCCGGATCTCGTCGTCGGGGTGGATCTGGTGCTGGTGGTGGTGCCGTCCGGCGCGTTCCGCGAGACCCTGCGCTGGCTGCGGCCCCGGCTGGAACCGGGGCAGGTCGTGGCCTGGGCCACCAAGGGGCTGGAAACCGCGACCGGCGACTGGCTGCATGAGGTCGCGGAGGCCGAACTGGGGCCGGATCAGCCCGCCGCCCTGATTTCCGGTCCCTCGTTCGCGGCCGAGGTCGCGCGCGGTCAGCCCACTGCCCTCACCGCGGCCTCGGCCGACCCGGAGCGCCGGCGACGTCTGGCGGATGCCTTCCACGGCGGTTCCATGCGCATCTACGGCAACCCCGACGTGATCGGCGTGGAGCTCGGCGGGGCGTTCAAGAACGTCCTCGCGGTGGCCTCCGGCATCGCCGACGGGGCCGGGTTCGGCGCCAATGCCCGCGCCGCGCTGCTGACCCGCGGGCTGGCCGAGCTGCAGCGCCTGGGCGAGGCCCTGGGGGCGCGGCCGCAGACCCTGACCGGGCTGTCCGGACTCGGCGACCTGCTGCTCACCTGCACCGATGACCAGTCGCGTAACCGCCGTGTCGGTCTTTTGCTGGGCCAGGGTTACGACCTGGCGACCGCGCGCGAGCGGGTGGGCCAGTCGGTGGAAGGGGTCGAGACCGCGCGCGTGGCGGTGGAACGCGCGCATGCCGCCGGCGTGGAGATGCCGATCTGCGAGGAGGTGCACGCGGTGCTCTACCGTGGCCGGCGGGTGCACGACGCGGTGCGGCGCCTGCTGGAGCGCGACCCGGTCGCCGAGAATATCTGACCCATCGGCTCATTCGCCGCCGGCGAAGTCCAGCTGGCGCCAGGCCTCGTAGATCACCGCCGCGACCGAATTGCCGAGATTGAGGCTGCGGCTGCCGGGCTGCATCGGCAGCCGCAGGTGTCGCTCCTCCGGGATCGCGTCCAGTTCCTGCTGCGGCAGGCCGCGGCTCTCGGGGCCGAACAGGAAGGCATCGCCGGCGGCGAACGCCGGGGTATCAAAGCGGCAGGTGCCGCGCGTGGTGATCGCGAACACCCGCCGCGGGGCCACGGATTCCCGCCAGGCGGCCAGGCTGTCATACTCGCGGACCCGGGCCCATTCCCGGTAATCCAGCCCCGCGCGGCGCAGCCGGCTCTCGTCGAGGCTGAAGCCCAGCGGGTGGATCAGATGCAGGGCCGCCCCGGTGTTGGCGGCCAGACGAATGACGTTCCCGGTGTTCGGCGGGATCTCGGGCTGATACAGGACGATGTGAAACATGAGCGAAGCGCGCGACGATTCGCGGCTCTCCCTGGAATTCTGCGGGCTGCATTTCAACACGCCTCTGGTGCTGCTGTCCGGCTGTGTCGGGTTCGGCGAGGAATATACCCGGGTGGCCGGCTTTTCCAACCGGGATGCCGGTGCGGTGTGCCTCAAGGGCACCACCGGGGCCGCCCGGCCCGGCAACCCCCCGCACCGGGTGTACGAGACCCCGGAGGGCATGCTCAACGCCATCGGCCTGCAGAACCCCGGGGTCGAACAGGTGGTCGGCGGGATCCTGCCGGGGCTGGATTACGACGAGACGCGCTTCATCGCCAACGTTTCCGGCTCCACCATCGAGGAATACATCGCGGTCACGCGGGCCTTCGACGATTCCCCGGTGGACGCGATCGAGATCAACATCTCCTGCCCCAACGTGAAGGAAGGCGGGGTCGCCTTCGGCAATGACCCGGACATGTCCGCGCGGGTGGTCGAGGCCTGCCGCTCGGTCACGCAAAAGCCCCTGATCACCAAGCTCTCGCCCAACCAGACCGACATCGCGGAGAACGCCCGGCGCTGCATCGAGGCGGGCACCGACGGCTTTGCCGTGATCAACACCCTGATGGGCATGGCGGTGGATGCCGAGAGCGGCCGCGCGGTGATCGGCAACAACCAGGGCGGGTTGTCGGGCCCGGCGATCAAGCCGGTGGCGCTGCTGAAGGTCCACCAGGTCCACCAGGTAGCCAGGGCCCATGGCATCCCGATCATCGGCCAGGGCGGGGTCACCCGCGCCGAGGATGCCCTGGAGTTCCTGCTCGCGGGGGCCAGCACCGTGGGCGTGGGCACCGGTCTGTTCTACGATCCGCTGTGCCTGCCAAAGATCCTCGCGGGCATCAACGACTACATGGACCGCCACGGGATCGGCCACGTGAGCGAGCTGACCGGGCGGCTGCAGCTGAACGAGGGGTTCTCCGGCTGCGGCGCCTGACGCGCCGGCAGCGCCCGGGCCCGCCGGTTACGGTCGCTCCTCGTTCATACCCAGCTCCTGGATCTTGCGCGTCAGCGTGTTGCGGCCCCAGCCCAGCAGGGCCGCGGCCTGCTGGCGGTGTCCGCCCGAGGCCCGCAGCGCCTCGCGGATCAGCGTGCGTTCCATCGCCGGCTGCAGGCTTCCCAGCACGTCCCGGTCGCCGCGTTCCCAGTGCTCGCGGGCCACGCGCGCCAGTTCATCGGTCCACTCCCGGGGTTCGACCGGCACGGTCCGGGCCGGTCCCGGTTGCGGCGTATCCGTGGACCGGGGCGCGTCATCGCGGCGCAGTTCCGCCGGCAGGTCGTCCAGGTGCACCTCGCGTCCGGAGGCCATCACCGTCAGCCAGCGACAGGTGTTTTCCAGCTGGCGCACATTGCCCGGCCATGGCAGGCGCTGCATCTCCGCGACCACCTCGGGGCGCATCACCTTGGGCTCCACGCCCAGCTCGGTGGCCACCTCGCTCATGAAATGATTGACCAGCAGCGGGATATCTTCCGGCCGCTCGCGCAGCGACGGCACATGGATGCGGATCACGTTGAGGCGGTGGAAAAGGTCCTCGCGGAACTGCCCCGCGCGCACCCGCTCTTCCAGGTCCTGGTGGGTCGCGGCGATGATGCGCACATCGGTATGGATGGGGGTATGCCCGCCCACCCGGTAGAAGGTGCCGTCGGCCAGCACTCGCAGCAGGCGGGTTTGCAGATCGAACGGCATGTCGCCGATCTCGTCGAGGAACAGGGTCCCGCCGTCGGCCTGCTCGAAGCGGCCCTTGCGGGTCTGGCTGGCGCCGGTAAAGGCCCCCCGCTCGTGGCCGAACAGCTCGCTCTCGAGCAGGTCCTTGGGGATGGCCGCGGTGTTCAGGGCGATCAGCGGCTGCCCCGCCCGCGGACTGTGCTGATGCAGCGCGCGTGCGACCAGCTCCTTGCCGGTGCCCGATTCGCCGTTGATCAGCACCGTGATGTTGGAGCGTGACAGGCGGCCGATGGCGCGGAACATCTCCTGCATCGCCGGCGCCTCGCCGATGATCGGGGTTTCCTCGGCGCTGCCCTCGTCGGGCGTTGCGGCCGCCAGGCTGTCACGGCGAGCCTCCAGGGCACGCAGAACCAGGGCCACCGCCTCGTCCACGTCGAACGGCTTGGGCAGGTATTCGAACGCCCCGGTCTGGTAGGCGCCCACCGCGCTCTCCAGATCGGAGAATGCGGTCATGATGATCACCGGCGGCGCGTCACCCCGGCTCTGCATGCGCGCCAGGAAATCGAGCCCGTTGAGCCCCGGCATGCGAATGTCGGCGACGATGGTGTCCGGGGTGTCTTCCGTCTCCAGGGCCGCCCATGCCGCGTCGGCGGACTCGAACCCGCGCACCGCGATATCGGATCGGCTCAGGGCGCGTTCCAGCACCCAGCGGATGGAATCGTCGTCGTCGATGATCCAGACCGTCGGAGTCATGCGTCGGGGCTCTCGCTGGCGGGCGGTCCGGCCACGGGCAGGAGGATGTCGAAGCGCGTGGAGCCGGGCCGTGAATGGCATTCGATCAGGCCGTCATGCAGCTGCACCAGGCTCTGCGCGATCGGCAGCCCCAGGCCGGTGCCACTGGCGCGACCAGTGATCATGGGAAAGAAGATCCGTTCGCGGACCTCCTCGGGGATTCCGGGGCCATTGTCGCGCACGCTCAGGCGCGCCACCAGCCGGTGCCGTTTGCCGGAAACGGTGTACTGGCGCAGGATGCGCGAGCTCAGCACGATCTCGCCCTCGTCACCCAGAGCCTGCAGCGCGTTCTGCACCAGATTGAGCAGCGCCTGTACCAGCATGTCGCGATCCGCTTTGATCTCCGGGATCGACGGGTCGTAGTCGCCGCGGATCTTCACGCCCAGCGGCAGCTGCACACTGATCAGGCCGCGCACGTGCTCGAGGATCTCGTGCAGGTTGACCGATGTCCGTTGCGGCATGTTGTTGGGGCCCAGCATGCGGTCCACCAGGGCACGCAGGCGGTCGGCCTCGTGGATGATGATGCGTGTGTATTCGCGCAGGTCGGGATCATCCAGTTCCCCGGCCAGCAGCTGCGCGGCACCGCGCAGGCCGCCCAGCGGGTTCTTGATCTCGTGCGCCAGCCCGCGCGTGACTGCGCGCGAGATGGCCTGCTGCTTCTGTAGCTGCTCCTCGCGCGAGATCCGTTCGTGGCGGTCGATGGCGCTGAGCTCGAACAGCAGCCGCCCGGGTTCGTCGCCCTCGCCCTGCAGCGGGGTGATGATCACATCGGCGAGGAAGCTCTCCGCGCGCAGGGGTTCCATCTGGCGCGCCCGCAGGGTGATGGGCTGGTCCTGGACCAGCGCGCTGCGCAGGCGTGTGGACAGGTTGCGGTCCAGATGCAGCCAGTGGCCGAGCGGGTGCCCGAGGATGCGTTCGCGGCTGAGTCCCAGAAGGACCTCGGCGGAACCGTTCATGGCCTGCAGTCGCAGTTCTCCGTCGGTGACCATGACGGCCGTGGACAGGTCGTCCCACCACGGAGGGGTGGGCAGCGGAGGGGACGGACGGGGCGTATGCGGGCTCATCATCCGGCTTTAAGCATGAAGCGCGCCAGCATGGTCACGGGGGGGCCGGGGCGCTTCGTCCGGGGGCATTGCGCGGGTATGCGCCGATAAGGTGCAGTCATTGCCCCATTATAGGGCATTCCGTGCATTATTGTGGTGCGACGTTCGCGGGCGGTTCAGAAATCCACCAGTTCCACGGGCACCGGGACGTCCTCGATCGAATATTCGTCTTCTTCGTCGGCCTCTTCGTCCGCGGCCGCGTCTTCCTCCGGATCGTCGTCCGTCGGGTCTTCTCCCGGCCGCCGGATCGGACGTTCGAGGATCTCGCGGGCATTCTCCAGGGGGACGGCGCCCATCGGCTCCTGAACCTCGATGCGTTCGCTGCGCCCGTCGCCCGGCGCCTCGTCGGAGAAATGCACCACACCGTCTTCATCCACCCAGCGGTGGACCTCGGTGGAGGCCAGAACGCCGATGCCCGGCGCCCCGGCGATGGCCAGGGCCAAAAGCCCCGCGAGGGAGGCCCGCGGGGTCATCAGGCGGCGGGCCTTACCCATACCGACTGCACCCGGGTGCCGGCGTCCTGCAGGCCGGCCAGGCGCGGATCGGGGCCCGCGGGTGCGCGGCCGGCCTCGATGCGTTCCAGCCAGTCGTCGAGCGCGGCCATGCGCAGCAGGGTCGGGGCGGCGCCGCGTTCGATCGCGCTCAGCGGGCGCTCCTGGTGATAGCCGCCCAGCAGGGCCCGGTAACGTTCGCGGTCCAGTTCGCCCGCCTCGTTCACGCTCACCGCAAGTGCGATGCGCGCCAGCTGCCAGAACGCCGGCACGGGGGCCGGCGGGATCGTCAGATCCGCCAGTCCGGTGTGCTCGCCGTGCCGCCTGACCGAGTGCCAGAAGCTGCCGGCCACCGGCAGGTCCTCGAACCGGTACAGCCCCTGATGATGCAGCTCCCGGTTCAGTTGTTCGCGCGCCTGTTCGTCCAGGGTTGAGCTCAGGTCTTCGGTGCGTTCGCGCAGCTGCTGCTGCAGCACGCCGCGGCGCCAGACGCCGTCCTGCGGCAGGGCCTCCGCCGGATGCCAGGCCTGCCAGCGGGCCGCGAGGCGGCCCAGCGCCTCCGGCGTGCCGGGACCACTGGCGATCGCCCCGGGCTCCGCGGCGTTGCCGCGCTCCAGGGTCCAGTGCGCGCGATCCCCGTCAAGCTGCGGGGCATCGCCATCGGCCGGCAGCCCCAGCGGAGCGCCGGCCGCCCGGGCAGCGGCAAAGGCTGCTTCCAGCGCCGCGGCACCCGCGGCCGGCAGTTCCACGGTCGACTGCGTGCTTACCATTCCAGGATCCTCCAGCGGGGCGGGGTGAAATCGGGGGAAAGGTCGTCACGGCGCCGCAGGTCGCCTTCCCCGGTGACATCCACCAGGTAGTAGGTGGGTCCGGCGGCGGGGTTGACCTCAACGATCACCAGGTCGCCGTCCACGCGGTATTCGCGCCGGGTCTCGCCATCGCGCTCCATGATGATGACGTCGGCTTCCTCCAGCTCCTGCAGCTGGCGGGCGCGCTCGTCCAGTACCGGAGGCGGGGCGGCCTCGTCGGGCATGTCGGGCGGTGGCGGGGCGTCCTCGAAGTCCTGGGCCGCCAGCGGCCCGGCGGCGAGAAAAAGGCCCAGCAGGGCAGCGGCCAGCGCCGTGGCGCGGGTGCTCGTCATCATCAGAGCTCCATCAGTCGTTGTTTCTCTTCCGCCGAGGGCTCGAAGCTGCGGGCCTCGTAGTACTCGAAGATCACGTTCACGACCTCCTCGGGGGTGTCCACCACCGAGTATAGATTGAGGTCCTCGGCATCGATGGTGCCATGGGTGACCAGCGCGTCCTCGAACCACTGCAGCAGGCCTTCCCAGAACTTGCTGCCCACCAGCACCACCGGGATGCGGCGGGTCTTGCCGGTCTGCACCAGGGTCAGGATCTCGGCCAGCTCGTCCAGTGTGCCGAAGCCGCCCGGCAGCACCACGTAGGCGGAGGCGTACTTGACGAACATCACCTTGCGCGAAAAGAAGTGCCGGAACCCCAGCCCGATGTCCTGGTACGGGTTGGCGTGCTGTTCGTGCGGCAGCTGGATGTTGAGCCCGATGCTGGGCGAGTGACCGGCAAACGCCCCCTTGTTGGCCGCCTCCATGATGCCCGGCCCGCCGCCACTGACGACCGCGAAACCCGCGTCCGACAGCTGGCGCGAGATCTGCTCCGCGAGCAGATAATCCGGGTGGTCCGACGGGATGCGTGCCGACCCGAACACGCTGACCGAGGGCTTGATGTGCGCCAGGCGTTCGAAGCCCTCCACGAACTCCGCCATGATCTGGAAGATCTTCCAGCTCTCGCGGGTCAGCGAGGAATCGTCGATGGGCCGCAGCCCGGGGTGTTCCGCTCGATCTTGATCGTTCATCGGGGCGCATTCTTTGCACTCTGGGGCGCCTAGACTAACCGTGGCCCGACGGGCGTACAAATCGCGCCGGCGTTGCTCGGGCCGGGCCCCGCAGCCTGCTAGAATGCTTCCCTCGCAAGCCCAGCCGGATCCGCATGATGTCGCAAGCCCCGCTCGTCCTGGTCGACGGTTCCTCCTACCTGTTCCGGGCCTACCACGCCCTGCCCCCGCTGACCGCCCCCGACGGCCACCCCACCGGGGCGCTCTACGGCGTGGCCAACATGCTGCGCAAGCTGCGCGCGGACTATGCCCCCGAGCGCATGGGGGTGGTGTTCGACGCGAAGGGGCCCACCTTCCGCGACGAGATCTACCCTGAATACAAGGCCACCCGGCCGCCGATGCCGGAGGAGCTGGCGGCGCAGATCGAGCCGCTGCACGAGCTGGTGCAGCTGATGGGCTTCCCGCTGCTGTGCGTGGAAGGGGTGGAGGCGGATGACGTGATCGCCACCCTGGCCGACCGTGCCGCGGCCTCCGGGCAGGAGGTGGTCATCTCCACCGGCGACAAGGACCTGGCGCAGCTGGTGGATGGCCACGTGACCCTGGTCAACACCATGAGCGGGACGGTGCTGGATCCCGCCGGGGTGCGCGAGAAGTTCGGCGTGGAGCCGGGGCAGATCGTCGACTACCTCGCGCTGATGGGCGACAGCGTGGACAACATCCCGGGGGTCGAGAAGGTCGGGCCCAAGACCGCGGCCAAATGGATCGCGAAGTACGGCGACCTCGACACCATCCTCGAGCGGGCCGACGAGATCGGCGGCAAGATCGGCGAGAATCTGCGCGCCGCGGCCGATCGCCTGCCGACCTCGCGCGAGCTGATCACCGTGCGCCGGGATGTCGATCTCCCGCTGGGCCCCGACGACCTCGAGCTGCGCGAGCCCGATTCGCAGCAGCTGCTGGAGCGGGTGCGCCACCACGGGTTCTCCCGCTGGCGGGCGGAGCTGGAAGGCGGCGACGCTGGGGGCGATGCCTCCGGTAACGGCGGTGATGCCGATCCGGGGCAGGCGGCGCAATATCACACCGTGCGGGACGAGGCGGCATTCACGGAGCTGCTGGAACGCCTGCAGGGCGCCGCGCGGGTCGGGTTTGACACCGAGACCAGCAGCCTGGAGGCAATGCGGGCCGAGCTGATCGGCATGTCCTTCGCGTTCGAGGCGGGTACCGCCTATTACTTGCCGCTGGCCCACAGCGGTCCGGATGCCGATCCGCAGCTCCCGCGCGAGGCGACCCTGGAGCGCCTGCGGCCGTGGCTGGAATCGGCCGAACACGGCAAGCTCGGCCATAACCTCAAGTACGACCGCAACGTGCTGGGCAACCATGGCATCGTGCTGCGCGGCATCGTCGATGACACCATGCTGCAGTCGTTCTGCCTCGACGCCGGCGCCAACCGGCACGACCTGGATTCCCTGGCCGAGCGCCATCTGGATCACCGCACCACGAAATACGAAGACGTGGCCGGCAAGGGGGCGAAACAGATCCCGTTCGCCGAGGTGGACGTCGGCATCGCCACCGATTATGCCGGCGAGGACGCGGACATCTGCCTGCGTCTGGACGCCCTGTTCCGGCCGCGCCTGAACGAGGCCGAGGGCCCGGCCTTCGTCTACCGCGAGATCGAGATGCCGCTGGTGCCGGTGCTCGCGGACATCGAGCGCGCCGGCGTGAAGGTGGACCCGGACCTGCTCGGCGAGCAGAGCCAGGAGCTGCTGAGCGAGATGGAGCGCATCGAGCGCGAGGCCTTCGACGAGGCCGGTACCGAGTTCAATCTCGGCTCGCCCAAGCAGATCCAGGAGATCCTGTTCGAGCGCCTGGGCCTGCCGGTGCTGCGGCGCACGCCCAAGGGCCAGCCCTCCACCGCCGAGGACGTGCTGGAGCAGATGGCGGACGACTACGCCCTGCCCCGGCTGATCCTGGAGCACCGTGGCCTGTCCAAGCTGCGCAGTACCTATACCGAGACCCTGCCGCGGCGTATCCACCCGGAGACCGGGCGGGTGCATACCTCGTATCACCAGGCCGGCGCGGCCACCGGGCGCCTGTCGTCCTCCGAGCCCAACCTGCAGAACATTCCGGTGCGCACCGAGGCCGGCCGGCGCATCCGCCGGGCGTTCATTGCCGAGCCGGGGTACCGCCTGCTGGCGGCCGACTATTCGCAGATCGAGCTGCGGATCATGGCCCACCTGTCGCAGGACGCCGGGTTGCTGCAGGCCTTCGCCGACGGGCTGGACATCCATCGCGCTACCGCGGCCGAGGTCTTTGGCGCTGATCCGGAGGCAGTCAGCAGCGAGCAGCGGCGCGCGGCCAAGGCTATCAACTTCGGCCTGATCTACGGGATGTCGGCCTGGGGGCTGGCGCGCAACCTGGGGATCGAGCAGGCCGAGGCGCGGGAATACATTGACCGCTATTTCCACCGCTACCCCGGCGTGCACGACTACATGGAGCGGGCGCGCGAACGCGGGCGCGAGCAGGGCTACGTGGAAACCCTGTTCGGGCGCCGGCTGTACCTGCCCGAGATCAACAGCCGCAACGGGGCCCGCCGGCAGCAGGCCGAACGGGTGGCGATCAATGCCCCGATGCAGGGCACCGCGGCCGACATCATCAAGCGTGCGATGGTGCGCATGGCGCAGGACCTGGACGGTAACGGACTCGATGCCCGCATGATCATGCAGGTGCACGACGAGCTGGTGTTCGAGGTCGCCGACGATGCGGTGGAGGCCCTGGGCGAACGGGCCCGCGCCGCGATGGGCGGGGCGGCCGAGCTGGATGTCGAGCTGGTAGTGGACATCGGCGTCGGAGATAACTGGGACGATGCCCATTGAGGGCCATACCGGAGGCTGACCATGGCCGACCTCGAATCACTGGCGCGCGGATTCAACCGCCTGGCCCCCTGGCTGGTGGCCGGGTTGCTGCTGGCGGCCGGCTGGGTGGCGGCGGACCGCTACCTGGCCGGCGGTGGCGGCAGCGATGCTGTCGTGGTGGTGACCCCGGAGATCTGCGATCTCAATGAAGGGGCCTGTGCCGCACAACACCCCGAGGGTGGCCAGATGACCCTCGAGATCACCCCGCGCCCGGTCCCCATGCTGCGGGAGCTGGAGCTGCATCTGCACCATGTCGGGCACGACGGGCGCGATCCCGAGTGGGTCGAGCTGGATTTTGCCGGGGTGGAGATGTACATGGGCTTCCAGCGCCCGCGCCTGGAACGCGTGGGCCCGGGTGAATACGCTGGCACCACCACCCTGCCGATCTGCACCACCGAGGCGATGACCTGGGCGGCGACGGTACTTCCGGAAGGCGATGGTGACGCCGCGCGGGTACAGTATCGCTTCGTCACCGCCCGCGATCACTGACGTACTGGCTTCCACCGAGGATTGCGCGCGATGTCCCGACTTCCCCTGACCACCCTCCTGTGGGCCCTGGCCGCCGTCGCCGCGGCCGCGCTGTTGCTGTATGTCTGGCTCGTCCCGGGCCCCCCCCCAGCCGGCGAGGCCACCACTCACGAAGACATCCCGGTGGCCGACCGGGTGACCGGCGGCCCGTTCCAGCTGCCGGTCTCCACCGAGGGGGAGGCCTTCGATCTGCGCGATCTGGAGGGACAGTATGTGTGGCTCTATTTCGGCTACACCTCCTGCCCGGATGCCTGCCCGGTCAGTCTCGGATGGATCCGGATGGCGCTGGAGCAGCTCCCCGAATCGCTGGAGGACCGGGTCAGCGCGGTGTTTGTCAGCGTGGATCCCGAGCGTGACGACCGCGAGCACCTGGCGGAGTACACCGACCATTTCCATCCCCGGATCCAGGCGGCCACTGGCCCGCACGACGCGCTGGAGCCGGCGGTGGAGCAGTACGGGGTGTTCTACGAGAAGACCGACAGCCAGTCCGCGATGGGCTACGTGATCGATCACAGCTCGTCCACCTACCTGGTGGGGCCGGAGGGCGATCTGCTGGAAATCCATCCGCACGGGACTTCGGCGGATGAACTGGTGGCGACCCTGCAGGCCCGCGCGGAACGCGAGTGAGCCCCGCGGTTTCGCACGGCTTCGCGGGTTGTGACGAGTTTCCGTCCGGAACAGGAACGGCCGGGAACTTCACTGCCGGTGATGCGTCATAAAAGGTGAGCGCCATGGCCCGGCGCTCCCCGCTTCTCTCCCTGAGCGGGAAGACCTCGCCTCCCCCTGTCGAGGTCGCTGGTGCCCCGATCCTCCTCCCCGGGATCGGGGCACTTTTTTATGGGCCCTGTTCGGCCCCGCTGTCCCCGTCCCCGTCTTCCCCGGCGGTTTCTTCCTCCAGCCATTCCGCAAGGAGCCCGCGCAGGTCGTCGACGCCCTGGTTCTTGAGCGCGGAGAAGGTCTGCAGCGAAGCCTCGATTCCGGCCTCTTCCAGACGTGCGTGGGTGGCGTGCAGCTGGCGCTCGGCTTCCTGTCGCGAGATCTTGTCGGCCTTGGTCAGCACGCAATGCAGCCGCCGGTTGGCGCCGGTCCATTCGAGCATCTGCCAGTCCAGGTCGGTCAGCGGCCGGCGGATGTCCATGATCAGGACCAGGCCCGCCAGACACCGGCGATGGCGCAGGTAGCCGCCCAGCAGGCGATCCCAGTGCTCGCGCTGTTTCGCGGAGACCTTCGCGTAGCCGTAGCCGGGCAGGTCGATCAGGCGCCAGTCCTCCGCCGGCGGCAGCGTAAAGATGTTGATTTCCTGGGTGCGACCCGGAGTGCGTCCCACCCGTGCGAGGGCCTTGCGCCCGCACAGGCCGTTGAGCGCGCTGGACTTTCCGGCGTTGGAGCGCCCGGCGAAGGCGATCTCGACCCCCTGGTCCGCGGGGAGCTGGTCGAGGCGGGCGACGCCCCGGGAGAAGGCGGTTTCACGAAAACGTGGTTGCATGATCGAAATCATCCTGAGCTGAGCGGGACAGTGGGAAACTTTTGTGGGTTCCCTGGCGTTGTGCTATAAACTGCGCCCCAGATTTTGATCGCCCTTCTACACGGGGCACAAGGAACGGGTCGAGGCCCGGCACGCATATACAAGCAGGAGATTCTCCATCATGAACCACAAGCTTTCCGCTCTCTTTGCTGCCCTGTCCGTCTCCCTGATGCTCCCGCTGTCGGCGGCCCAGGCGGGCGATCCCCAGCGCGGTCAGGAGCTCTCGCAGTCCTGCGCCGCCTGCCACCAGGCTGACGGCAACAGCGTCAATCCGGAATGGCCCAAGCTGGCCGGGCAGCACCCGAAGTACACGGCCAAGCAGCTGCGCGACTTCCAGGAAGGCGAACTCCGCCACGATAACCTGATGGCCGGAGAGGTCGCCGACCTCAGCGAGCAGGACATGAAGGACCTGGCGGCCTATTACGCCGAGCAGAGCATCACCACCGAGACCGCCGACGAGGACGTGGTCGCCCGCGGCGAGCAGATCTATCGTGGTGGCATCCCGTCGGAAGGCGTGGCCGCCTGCATCGCCTGCCACGGCGCTCAGGGCCAGGGCAATCCGGAGGCCATGTTCCCCAAGGTCGCCGGTCAGCACGCGACCTACAGCCTGGACCAGCTCCAGCAGTTCCGTGACGGCGAACGTCGCAACGACAACGGCCAGATGATGCGCGGCATCGTCGGCAACATGTCGGACGAAGACATGGAGGCCGTGGCCCAGTACATGGCCGGCCTCCAGCCGAACTGAGCACGGTACGTACGGCCCGGGTGCGCAGGCGTGCTCCGGGTTCGTCCGGTTTACGAGGGGGCGGCCGTGGCCGCCCCCTCGTCGTTTCGGGGTCCGGAAAATGCACGGGCGGGAACCCGGACACCGGAATGAAGTCGGAAGCCGGGGCGTCTGGTCCCGCGTGCTCCACGCCCCGGCGGAACCCAGCGTCCGTGCGGAATGTCGTGGAAATTGAACTTCCGACCGCGCTCCGTCAGCTTCGGGGCATCCAACGCAGGTTTGAATATGGCAGATTCGCATCAGTCCACGGGTAACTCCGGGGGCCAGGGCTCGGCGAGTTCCACTTCCTCGCGCGGCCAGAACCGCACTCCGCGCCGCAGCCGGATCATCGTCGAATTCCTGGGGTCGATGAACCTCGCGATCACCCTGCTGGTGGCCCTGGCCATCGCCTCGGTGATCGGCACCGTGCTGGTGCAGAACGAGCCGTACACCGAATACCTGATCCAGTTCGGGCCCTTCTGGCACGAGATCTTCGCCGGGATGGGCCTCTACCAGGTCTATTCCGCAAGCTGGTTCCTGCTGGTGGTGACCTTCCTGGTGGTTTCCACCGCCTTCTGTGTCTACCGCCAGACGCCGGGTATCCTCAAGGACCTGCGCCGCTACAACCTGCAGGTGAAGGAAAAGTCCCTGCGTTCCTTCCCGGCCAGCTCCACCGGGGATCTGGGGCAGTCGCAGGAGGATTTCCTCGCCCATGCCCGCCGGGTGCTGAAGGCCCAGGGTTTCCGGGCGCGCGAAAAGACGCGAGACGGCGAGACGGTGGTCGCCGCGATGAAGGGGCGCTGGAACCGCCTCGGCTACATGCTGACGCACGTGGGGATCGTGGTGATCTGCGTGGGCGCGCTGCTCGACGGCCAGTTCCTGCTCAAGGTCAACGAGTGGATGGGCAACGTCGAGATCGAGACCCGCTCCATCCCCGAATCGCAGGTGCCCGAGATCTCGCGCGTCCCGGTGAGCAACCCGTCGTTCCGCGGCAGCGTGGAGATCCCCGAAGGGGCCTCGGCCAACGTGGTCTTCCTGCCGGTGCGCGAGGGGTATCTGGTGCAGGATCTGCCGTTCCGGGTCGAGCTGGAGGAGTTCCGGATCCAGCGCTTCTCCACCGGCGCGGAACAGTCCTACGAGAGCGATCTGGTCATCCATGATCCGGAACGCGACGAACCCTACCGCGCCACCATCAGCGTCAACGATCCGCTGATCTACGATGGCTATGCGATCTATCAGTCCAGCTTCGCTGACGGCGGTACGCGCGTCGAAATGGAGGCCATCCCGCTCGGCGCAGGCGCCCTGCGCGGCGTGGATTTTCCGGGCCGGATCTTTGATGAGATGGATATTCCGGCCCCCGGGGGCGAGGAGTTGACGATCGAGTTCATCGACTTTTCCGTGGTGAACACCCAGGCCCTGCTCAACGAGGAGGGCGAGGAAGAAAACGTGTTCCTCGGGCCGCGCGTGGATTTCCGCCTGGTGGACCGCACCGGCGCGGGACTCTATTACCGCAACTACCAGAATCCGATCCCGCAGGAAGGCGCGAAATATTTCCTCAGCGGTGTCCGCGAGAGTCCGGCCGAGGAATTTTCCTACCTGTTCATCCCGGCGGACGCGGATGACTCCCTGGATCGCTTCCGCACGTATCTGACCATGCTTCACGATGACGAGGTCCGCATGGCCGTCGCGCAGCAGGCCGCGCGGGGTTCGGAGGAAATGATGGGCGGAGAAGAAGGGCGCCAGGCGATCGCGCGCACCGTCAGCATGCTCATGCAGACCTTCGCCGAAGGCGGTTACCCCGCGGTGGACGCCGAGATCGAGCAGCGCATCCCCGAAGGTCAGCGCGAGCAGCTCGGCGGCCTGCTGTTCCAGGTCCTGAACTCCGGGCTCCAGGGCCTGTACATGGAGGTCCTGGAGGAAGAAGGCGTGGTGGCGATCACCGAGGAGGAACAGCGCTGGCTGGAAGACGCCGTCTCGGCGATCAATGCCCTCAACTTCTACGGTTCGCCGTATTTCTTCCGCCTGGATGACTTTGACCATCGCGAGGCCTCGGGCCTGCAGATCGCGAAGGCGCCGGGCGAGAGCACGGTGTACACCGGCAGCGTGATGCTGATCATCGGGATCTTCCTGATGTTCTATGTGTCCTATCAACGCCTGTGGATCGTGGCACGTCCGAACGAGGACGGCAGTGGCACCCACGTGGTGATGGCGGGCACCAGCAACCGCCACCGGGTGGAATTCGAGAAGCGCTTCGCGCATCTTGAACGGTGGATCATCGAGCAGAAGAACGTTGGCGACGATGACTCGCCGGATTCTGCAACCAACAAGAACGACTAAGTCGCACGCAGTCGGAGGAGAGCGCCCCATGTCTGTACCCCACGAGGCCCTGGATTTCGAACGGCCCGGATTCTTCCGGCAGCTGCTTCTGCGGGACTGGGCCTACATGGCCCTGGTCCTGGCGGTGGCGGTAACGGCCTATGCCATGTACGGCCACATGATGGACCGCTATGACACCGGCGGCCTGATCCTCGCGGCCGGCATGAGCGCCTGGCTGGGCTGGTTCTGGCGGCCCTGGCAGCTGTTCTCCGTCATCGTTGCCGCGCTGTCGCTGTTCGGTGTCTGGCTGTACGGGGATGACCTGGCGCGCGGCGAGAGCGTGTTCTGGCTCAACTACATCGGTTCCGGCCAGGCCGGGGTGATGTGGATGAGCGTGATGGTCTACCTCTCCACGGTCGCCTACGCCGTGGGGCTGTTCTCGCGTTCCGACTTCCCTTACCGCGTTGGCGGGGCCTTCGCCTGGATCGCGGCGGGCGCGGGCCTGATGGCCCTGATGGTGCGCTGGCGCGAGATCTATCTGCACGACCCGAGCTGGGGCTACATCCCGGTCGCCAACCTCTACGAGGTGTTCGTGCTGATGGTGGCCATGATCGCGCTGATGTACCTGTACTACGAACAGCGTACCGGCCAGCGGGGCATGGGTGCCTTCGTGATGCTGGTGGTCGCGGCCTCCACCACCTTCCTGCTGTGGTACATGTTCGATCGTGACGCCCACATGGTCGAACCGCTGGTTCCGGCGCTGGACAGCTGGTGGATGAAGATCCACGTGCCGACCAACTTCGTCGGTTACGGCGGATTCGCGATCGCGGCGATGCTGGGCGTGGCCTATCTGGTGCGCCATCGCATGGAACGCACCCGTCCGGACTCCCGTGTCCTGGCCCGCATCCCGAGCAAGGATGCGCTGGACGGGGTAATGTACAAGGCGATCGCCATCGGCTTCGCGTTCTTCACCATCGCCACCGTGCTGGGCGCCATGTGGGCGGCCGAGGCCTGGGGCGGCTACTGGACCTGGGACCCGAAGGAGACCTGGAGCCTGATCCTTTGGCTGACCTACGCGGCCTGGCTGCACATGCGCTTCACCAAGGGCTGGCGCGGTCCGGGCATGGCCTGGTGGGCGATCATCGGTCTGTTCGTGACCACCTTCACCTTCCTGGGCGTGAACATGTTCCTGTCCGGTCTTCATTCCTACGGAGAACTGTGATGAAGCGACGTCAGTTTCTCGGAACCCTGGCCGGTACGGGCGCCCTGCTGGCGTCCGGCCGCCTGCTTGCCGACTTTGCCGAAGGGCGTAACTTCATGCGCCTGGACTCGCCCGTCGATTACGGCCTGGAACAAGGCCGCATCAAGGTGGTCGAGGCCTTCTGGTACGGCTGTCCGCACTGCTACTCGTTCGAGCCGCTGGTGCAGGAGTGGAAGGCCACTCTGCCCGAGGACGTCGAGTTCGAGTACATGCCGGCACCGCTGAACGATGTCTGGGCATTGCATGCGCGCGTGTACTACGCCGCCGAGCAGCTCGATATCGTCGAGGCCATTCACCAGCCGTTCTACACCGCGATTCACGAGCAGGGGCGGCAGATGCGTTCGGAGAGCGCGATCCTGCGGTTCGTCAACCAGATGGGTGAGGACGCCGAAGCGTTCCGCGAGGCCATGCGCTCCGACGGAGTGGCGCGCAAGGTCGGCCGCTCCGCCGAGCGCGTCCGCGAGTACCGTCTGGAAGGCGTCCCGTCGATGGTGGTCAACGGCGAATCCGTGGTTTCGGCCAGCATGACCACCAGTCACGAGCAGATGCTGGAGATCGTCGATCACCTGATCGCCGAGGCCCGGGGCTGAGCGCCCCGGCCCGTCCCTCGAGGGAACGCATGTCCGATCCGTCGCCGACCACCGCACGGCGCCTGGTGCAGTGTCTGGAGCAGGAAGGGGTCGAACGGGTCTTCGGCCTGCCCGGCGAGGAGAACATGGCGGTCCTCGATGCCCTCGAGGATTCCCCCATCGAGTTCGTGACCACCCGGCACGAGCAGGGTGCGGCCTTCATGGCCGATGTCCACGGCCGCCTGTCCGGCCGGGCCGGGGTCTGCATGGCGACCCTCGGGCCGGGCGCGACCAACCTGATCACCGGCGTGGCGGATGCCAACATGGACCACGCGCCGCTGGTGGCCATCGCCGGTCAGGCCAGCACCCACCGGCTGCACAAGGAATCCCACCAGGTCCTGGACCTCAAGGGGCTGTTCGGCCCGGTCACCAAATACGCCTCCAGTGTGGTGGAGCCCGAGATCCTGCCCGAGGTCCTGCGCAAGGCCTTCAAGTGGGCCGAGGGCGGCAAGCCGGGGGCCAGTTTCATCGAGCTGCCGGAAAACGTGGCTTCCCAGCCCTGTCCGGTGGCCCCGCTTCCGGTCCATACCGGGGCACCGGCGGTGCCGGCCGAGGTGTCCCTGGCGGCTGCCGCCCGGCTGCTGGAGAATGCCCGCCATCCCCTGATCCTTGCCGGCAACGGCGTGATCCGTTCCGGGGCCAGCGAGGCCCTGGCGCACTTCGCGGGGACCCTGAACATCCCGGTGGCCAACACCTTCATGGCCAAGGGGGTGCTGCCGTTTCGCCACCCGCTGGCGCTGGGCAGCGTGGGCCTGCAGAGTCGCGACTATGTCCACTTCGGCTTCGACAAGGCCGACGTGGTCCTTTGTATCGGCTACGACCTGGTCGAATACCCGCCATCCCTGTGGCACCCGGAGGGCGACTGCACCCTGATCCACGTGGATGCCTCCCCGGCGGAGATCGACGGCCACTACGACATCCAGGCCGAGGTGATCGGCGATCTCGAAACCTGCCTGCATGATCTGGCCGAGCGGGTCACGCCACGCGAGGAGACCGTGCTGCGGCCCCTGCGGCAGTCGTTGATCGACGACATGAACGAGCACCGCGACGACACCGGGGTGCCGATGAAGCCGCAGAAGATCATCTGGGATCTCCGCACCGCCGCCGCCCTGGATGCCGTAGTGATCACCGACGTGGGCGCCCACAAGCTGTGGATGGCGCGCATGTTCCGCTGTGAGATGCCCAATACCTGTCTGATCTCCAACGGGTTCGCAAGCATGGGCATCGCCCTTCCGGGGGCCGTGGCTGCGGCCGCCCTGGATCCGGAGCGCCAGGTGGTGGCGGTCACCGGCGATGCGGGTTTCCTGATGAACCTGCAGGAGCTGGAGACCGCGGTGCGCCTGGGTCAGAGTTTCGTTGTGCTGGTGTGGAACGACAGCGCGTACGGCCTGATCGAGTGGAAACAAGTGCGGGAATACGGGCGCAAGGCCTCGGTGGATTTCGGCAACCCCGATTTCGTTGCCCTGGCCCGCTCGTTCGGCGCGGAAGGGGTCCGCATCGAACCCGGCGACAGCCTGGAGCAGGCGCTGCGTTCCGCGCTGACCCGGCCGGGCGTCACCGTCATCGACTGTCCGGTAGACTATTCCGAAAACCTGAAACTCACGGAACGACTGGGGGATCTCGTCTGTCCCTTCTGACAGGAGTCCCGTGAGGGATGACGGGAAGGAAGGATGGCACGATGACGGAGAACGGCTCGTCCGCCGTAACCGACGAACCCGCCCGCGGCCTGGTCTGGCAGCCGGAGGCTGCGGGCCAGCGACTGCGCCTGCTGAGTTTCAATGCCCAGGTGGGCATCCATTCCTCGCGTCTGCATCATTACGTCACCAACAGCTGGAAGCACGTGCTGCCCTACGGCGGGCGCATGACCAACCTGGAGCGCGTGGCCCGCTTCATCCGCGACTTCGACATCGTCGGCGTGCAGGAGCTGGATGGCGGCAGTCTGCGCTCGCGCTTCGTCGATCTGTCCAGCTGGCTGTCCGACCGTGCCGACTTCCCTCACACCTATACCCGCATCAACCGTGATCTCGGCCAGATTGCCAAGCATTCGCTGGCGCTGTTCTCACGGGTGGAGCCGGTGCATGTGCAGATGCACAGCCTGCCCGGGCCGCTGCCCGGGCGCGGGGCCGTGGAGGCGCGGTTTGCAATGGGCAATGGCGAGGAGCTGGTGCTGTTCCTGCTGCACCTCGCGCTGAGTCGGCGCGCGCGCCGGCAGCAGCTGGACTATGTTGCCGAACGCATCGAGGACCAGCCGCACGCGGTGGTGATGGGCGATCTCAACTGCCAGCAGGACAGCCCCGAGATCCGTCGTCTGGTCGCGCGTACCGGGCTGATGGAGCCCATGGCCTGCCCGGCCACCTATCCGGCCTGGGACCCGCAGCGGGTGTTCGATCACATCCTGCTGACCCCGGACCTGCACGTGTCCGATATGCGGGTCTACAACGTTGCGCTGTCCGATCATCTGCCGGTGGGGGTCGAGATCCAGTTGCCCGTGCGGGAGCGTCTGGATGTGCACCAGGCCCCGGCCTGACCTGAACTCCCGGCACCGCCGACGGTGGCGTTCGCAGCGCCCATCGGCTGTAATGGGCGGCCGATCGAGGGAGACCCATGGCCGAGAACGACCTGCGCAAGACCGTCATCGAGCTCGAAACCTCGCTCCAGAACGAGCGCGAACGCATGCGTTCACTGCGGCGGGTGGCCCTGCGCGCCCTGGCCGTGCTGTCGGCCCGCGAGCCCGACCTCGAGGGAGCGGTGCATGACCTGACGCGAACCATCGAGGAGGATCCCGACGATACCCAGTGTCTGGATCGCATGAGTGCGCGGCTGGCGGATACCATCCGCCAGCATGACCAGCGCGAGGCGATGGACGAGGGGGTCCTGTCCGCGCTGGAGAGCGGCCTGGGTGCCTTCCCGTTCCTGGCCGAGGACCTCGCCCGCGTCCGTCAGGCCGCGGAACGCAGCGACGCCGATCTGGTCCGTCGCAGCCTCGCCCGGGTGTTCTCCGCGCTGGAGGAGAACTGTGGTCAGGCCCTGGCCGAGCGCGAACAGCTGACCGAGGTCATGGGCGAGATCCGCTCGCGCCTGAACGACGTGGACTCGGCCCTGTCCGCCGACCAGGACCATTCCGAGCGCACCCAGGCCTCCATCCGCGAGCTGCACGAGAACATCACCGGCGATGTCAGTACCATCAAGGGCCGGGTGATCGACATCACCAATCTCGACACCATGCGCCGCGAGGTGATCGACGGCCTGGATCGGGTCGCGGACCGGGTGAAGGACTTCCGCGACACCCGCGAGGCCGAACTTCTCGCGGCGATGGAGCGCAACCGTGCACTGCGCACGCGCAGCCAGCAGCTGGCCCGCCAGGTCAACGATTTGCGCGAGCGCCTGTCGGAGGCCCGCGACGAGGCCAGTCGCGACAAGCTGACCGGTCTGCTCAACCGCCATGCATTCGATCAGCGCATGGCCGATCTGCGGGCCGATGCCGGCCCGGCATCCCTGATCGTCTGGGACATCGACCATTTCAAGCACGTCAACGACGAGTACGGCCACACCTCCGGCGACCGCATCCTGCGGGCCGTCGCCGAGGTCCTGGCCGAGGGTGTCCACGAACCCGACTTCGTCGCCCGCTACGGGGGCGAGGAATTCGTGATGGTGGTGCACCAGTCGCTGGAGGCCGCCCGCGAACTGGCCGACCGCCTGCGTCGCGAGGTGGCGTCCATCGTGGTCAAGGCCGGCAGCAAGCGCCTCAAGGTGACCATCTCCGGCGGGCTGGCCGACGTCCGCGCGGATGCCCCGGAGGGCAGTGCGTTCGAGCTGGCGGACAAGGCCCTGCTGGCAGCCAAGCGTCAGGGCCGGGATCGCATCGTCGCGGTCTCCTCCGGATAACCCATCACGAACGCATGGAGGGAAAGAGCATGGCCGATGCCCCCGACGTCGTCTTCGGCGAGGTGCTGTTCGATCGTTTCCCGGATGCTCGCGAGGTCCTGGGTGGTGCGCCCTTCAATGTCGCCTGGAATCTCCATCAGCTGGGCGAGCCGGTGCTGTTCGTCGGCGGTGTCGGAAACGACGCCGCCGGGGCGCGCGTGCGCAAGGCCATGCGCGAGGTCGGCCTGGCGGAAGACGCGCTGTATACGCACCCGCAGGCACCCACTGGCGCGGTGCAGGTGACGGTGGAGGACGGCGAGCCCGCCTATTACATCCTGCCCGACCAGGCCTATGACGACTTGCCCGCCACGGTCGATCCCGCGGTGCCCGCGCGCACCCCGCTCCTCTACCACGGCACGCTCGCCCTGCGCAGCGGCAACCGTGAGCTGCTGGCGGCCCTGCGCCGGCGCTGCGAACGCCGCTTCGTCGACGCCAACCTGCGCGAGCCCTGGTACGACCCGCAGGACGTGCGCGACCTGCTCCGGGGTGCCGATGTGGTCAAGCTGAACGCCGACGAGCTGGCCACGCTGTTCCCGAACGTCCCGGCCGAGAAGCGCGCCGAACGCTGCCTCCAGGCCTGCGACATCCAGTCCGCGCTGATCGTCACCCTGGGCGCCGACGGCGCCGAGATCCATCCGCGCGCCGGCCAGCCCGTGCGCGCCCGCGCCCCGGCGGTAGAGGGCATGCAGGACGCGGTAGGTGCCGGCGACGCCTTCGCCAGCGTCGCCATCCTGGGCCTGCGCCGCGGCTGGGGCTGGGAAGGCACCCTGCACCGTGCCCTCGAATTCGCCGCCCGCGTGTGCACCCTGCAGGGTGCGACCACCACCGACCCCGGGTTCTACCGCAGTGCGGTGGCGGCCTGGACTTAGCCCATGGCCGCCTGCGCCAGCTCGTGCGCCGTCCGGGAAACGGTTCCGCCTGACACGGACCGTTTCCGCTGTTTTCCGGGCCCGAAGGCCCGAAGTCAGGCGCTCCAGCCGAATTCGCGGGCCTTCTGTGCCGCCAGGGCGGGGATGTCGGTGGCCACGAACTGTTCGTGCAGCACCTGCACGCCGATCATGTGGTTGATCACCGCGTCCAGCTGCACCTGGGTCGCGGCCGGGGTGTCCGCCGACTCGTGGATCTCGAACACCTGGCGCACCCCCTCGGGGTCCAGCAGCCCGGCCTCGGCGACCTTCTCCTCCGACAGGTAGCGATCCGCCAGCGCCTTCATCGCTGCCCACTTGGTGGGATCGGTGTGGGCCGGCGGCGCCATGAACGGGAATTTCTCGCGCTCGTACAGCACCTTGGGCAGCAGGCCCTTCATCGACTCGCGCAGCACGTATTTCTCGTTGCGGCCCTTGATGCGCATGGTCGGCGGCAGCTGCGCGGCGAACTCGGCCAGGTGGTGGTCGAGGAACGGCGGGCGCGCCTCCATGGAGTTGGCCATGTCCATGCGGTCGCCGCCCCAGGTCAGGATCTGGCCCTCCAGCATGGTCTTGATCCACACGTACTGGGCCTTGTCCAGCGGGTGGCGGCCTTCCAGCATGTCATTGTCCAGGGCGTCGGCAATGGCCTTGCCCGGCTTGTAGTCCTTCATCCGCTTGCGGCGTTTCGGGTGCAGCAGTCCGGGCACGTGGTCGGCGGCGGCCAGCCAGGGCTGCAGGCAGGACGGGGTAAAGCCCATCATGCGGTTGAAGTCGGGGTCGGAGACCTCGTCCTCGGCCAGCATCGCCCCGGAGACCAGCTCGTTGGACTCGTTGAGCATCTGCTGCCAGGCGGCACGGTCGGCCTCCGGCAGGGTGTCCAGCCCGTGCAGGAACATGTCGCGGCGAAACGCCGGGTAGCCGCCGAACAGCTCGTCCGAGCCCTCGCCGGTCACCACCACCTTGTAGCCCGCGTGGTTCACGTGCCGGCTCATCAGCAGCTTGGCCACCGCCAGGGTGTTGTAGATGGTGCGCTCGGCGTGCCAGAGCGCCTCCTCGAAGTTGTCGTAGAGGTGGTCGGCGTCCAGCGACATGATGTCCTGGTCGGCGCCCACGCTCTCGGCCATCTCGCGGGCGATGGCGGTCTCGTCGTAGTCGTCGTTGTCGAAGCCGATGGTGAAGGCCTTCACCGGTGCCTGCTGACTCGCCGAGGCCAGGCCCAGGGTGATGCAGGAGTCGATGCCCCCGGAGAGGTAACAGGCGACCGGCACGTCGGCCTCCAGACGGAGCTGGGTGGCCTCCATCAGCTGTTCGCGTACCCCTTCGATCCAGTATTCCTCGTCGGTCTCGCTCTCCGGCGGGCGTTCCGAGGCCAGCGGGAAGTCCATGTCCCAGTACTTCTCCTGGCGGATCTTCAGCTTGCCGTGGGCGCGCTCGACGATGACGACGTGGCCGGGCTTGACCTGGTGGACGCCCTCGAAGGCCGTGGTGCCGGGGACCATGGTCTGCATCAGCTGGTGGTACAGGCCGTCGTCGGAGAAGCGGCGCTGCACGTCGGGGTTGGCGAACAGGACCTTCAGCTCTGAGCCGAACACGAAGCTGCCGCCGGCCGTCTCGGTGAAGTACAGCGGCTTGATGCCGAAGCGGTCGCGTGCCAGCACCAGGCGGTCGTGCTTGCGGTCATACAGCGAGATCGCGAACTCGCCGCGGAAGTATTGCAGCGCATCCTCCAGCCCCTCGCGCTGGTACAGGTGCATCACCATCTCGGAGTCGCTCTTGGTGCGGAACTTCACCCCGCGCGAGGTCAGATCGGTACGGATGCGCTTGTAGTCGTACAGCTCGCCGTTGACCGCGGTCATGATCTCGCCGTTGCTCATGGTGAACGGCTGGCGGCCGCGGTTCTCGTCGAGGTCGATGATCGACAGCCGCGCGTGGCTGAAGCCCACACCGCGATCATCCTGGATCTTGTAGCCAAAGCCGTCGGGGCCGCGGTGGTACTGGATCGCGGCCATGTTGACCAGGGTCTGTGCATCGACCTGACGGTTCGGGTCGGCGTGGAAGATGCCGCCAATGCCGCACATGGGTATTCTCCTTGGTTATCCATCGGGGGCGAGCGGGGCCGGGTCGCCGCGCCGCTCGCGGTCAGTCAGGCAATCGCATAACCGGGGGGTCAGCCCTCCGGGGTGTCCATCACCGCGCTGATCCGGCGCACCACCGTAGTCAGCAGGGCCATGCGCACGAACACCGCCCCGCGCGCCTGGGCGAAGTACCAGTTGTGCGGGGTGTCGTCGAGATCGGTCGACAGCTCCGCGCCGCGCGCCAGCGGATGCATGATGATGGCGCCCTCCTTCAGCGGCGACTGGCGGTTCAGGTTCAGGCCTTCGCCCATGGACTCGAAGGTGTCGCCGATCCAGGCGATGGCGTTGATGTAGACGACGTCCAGCTCCGGCAGCACCGGGTCCAGGTCGTTCACCACGCGCAGCTTCAGGCCCGCGCCCTCCAGCAGCTCGCGCTGTTCGGGGTCGAAGTTCTCCTCCTCGCGCGAGATCACCACGATCTCGTCGATCGCCTCGGGGAACAGGCTCAGCATGCTCAGCAGGCTGCGTACCGTGCGCATGCGCGAGGGTACGCCCACGATCCCCACCTTCACGTGCTTTTCCGGCGGGCAGTCGGGCAGGAACAGCTCCGGGCGCCACTTGGCCAGGGTGTAGACATCCGCCAGCGCCTGGGTGGGGTGCTCGTCGATCCCGTTGCCGGCGTTGACCAGCGGGATGCGCAGGTTCTCCAGCATGTTGTGCACGGCCTCGCCCTCGGAGGAGCGCAGTACCAGGACGTCGCCGTAGTTGTTGAACATCTCGGCGATGTCGGCCAGCGACTCCCCCTTGGCGATGCCGGTGCTCTTCGGATCGGTGATCGACATCACCGATCCGCCGAGCCGGTGCCAGGCGCTCTCGAATGACAGCCGGGTGCGGGTGGACGGCTCGTAGAAGGCGCTGATCAGGATCTTGCCGGCCAGCGGCAGATGCATCAGCGCCGGGGTCGTCTCGTACTGCGCGGCCAGGCGGAACAGCTGCAGCAGCTCCTCGCGGGTGAACTGGCGGCTGGATACCACGTGCGAGGCGGCCAGCTTCAGCAGTGGGTCGGGATTTTCCTCCACCGCTTCCAGCAGGGCGCGCGGCCGGTCGGTGCCGGCGGCACCGTCCCGCGGCTTGAGGGTGTTCAGCGGGTCATGGGGATTCACCAGAGGCATCCTCTCTTCCAGTCGCGGATGAACAGGGCAATCAGCAGGATCGGGGTCAGGGTCGCGACCGTGGTCGCGATGATCACGATGGTCGCCAGTGCGGTTACCGGGATCGTCATGTGGCCACCTCCGGGTTGCCACGGCCGGGTGAGGTGTCGCGGTCATCGTGCGCCAGCCGGTCCCAGTCGAAGGGCCGCGGGAACAGCCAGGTACCGGCGACCATCACCACCAGCGAGACCGCCGCACCCACCAGTGCGGCCACGTACCAGCCGATCATGAAGTAACTGGCCAGGCCCAGCCCGGAGCCCAGCAGCATCGCCCAGGCCGCCGCCTGCGGGTTGGCGCGGCGCCAGTACAGCCCGGCCACGATGGGCCAGATCGCGCTGGCCACGAAGGCCCCGGTGAAATACAGCAGGGCCGCCAGTGAACCCACCACCGGCACCTCGCCACGGTAGCTGGCGGCCAGCCAGGTCAGCAGGCCCAGCAGCACGACAATGATCTTCGTCGCCCGCAGCTGCGCCTGCTCCGAGGCCTGCGGCCGGATGTGCCCGCGGTAGATGTCGCGGGTGACCAGGTCGGAGGTCGCCGCCAGCAGCGAGTCGAGGCTGGAGGCCAGCGCGGCGAACACTACGATGAACACCACGATCGCGCCGGTCAGGCCGAGCACCTCGGCGGCCACCAGCGGGCCGACCATGTCCGCCGCCGGCACGTTGATGCCCAGCGCCGGGGTGGCCAGTGCCACGAACCCGGCCACGATCGGGATCGGCAGCCACAGCAGCCCGCCCAGCAGGTAGGCGCGGAAGCCCACGTTGCGGCCGAAGGCGAAGGCGCGCGACCACCACACGTTGGAATGGAAGATCTCGCCCACGCCGAACAGCAGGTTGTTGAACAGGAACATGATCGCGGCCGGGAACAGCAGGCTCAGCAGTTCCGGGCGCTCTTCCATCAGGTCGAAATGGATCGCCTCGAAGCCCACCCGGTCGATGGTCATCCAGGCGAGGAAGGCGGCGCCGGCGATGATGATCACGGTCTGGATGAAGTCGGTGCCGATCACCGCGCGCAGCCCGCCCAGCAGGGTGTAGATCACGCACACCGTCAGGATCACGGTCATGCCCACGCGGTAGTCGATCCCGGCCAGGGCGTTGATCAGCACCCCGCCGGCCATCGCCATGGAGATCAGCCAGCCGAACGCGTAGATCAGGGAGACGCCGAGGAATACCCGCCAGGTGAAGGTCCCGTAGCGCAGGCGGATGAAGTCCCCGGAGGTAAAGCCGTGCGGCATCAGCTCGCGGATCCGGCGGGCCATGGGGGCGAACAGGATCAGGCCCAGCGCCCCCAGCGAGTAGCCCAGCATGCCCCACACACCCAGCTCCAGCGCGAGCTGCGGGGCGGTCATGGTGGTGTTGGCGGTGACCCAGGTGGCCATCGCGGTGGCGCTGGCCAGGGCCAGCCCCACGTTGCGCCCGGCCAGCATGTGGTCGGCGGCGGTGTAGTTGCGGCGTCCCAGCCAGGCGCCCAGCGCGACCCACAGGACGCTGAAGGCCGCCAGCAGCCCCCAGGCGACGGAAGTCGGGAGGATGGGCTCCTCGAGGGCGGTCACGACGCCTCCTGCACCCTCGTGATCTCGCGGATCGCTTCGTCCGTGCTCATCACGCGGGCGTAGCGGTCCTTGATGGTGGTGATGGTGGCGCGTTGCATCTCGGGGGTCACCGTCGCACAGCAGTCCTCGATGAGCGTCACGTAGAAGCCCAGGTCACAGGCGTCGCGCACCGCGGTGGAGACGCATTCGTTGCTGTACACGCCAACGATGAACAGGGAGGAGATCTCCAGGTTCCGCAGGATGTAGTGCAGATTGGTCGAGTTGAACACGCCACTCGCGGTCTTGTCGAGGACGATCTCGTCGCCCTTTGGTGCGACCTCGTCGACGAATTCGGCATCCTTGCTGTCGGGGGCCGCATGCAGTCCGAGACGCTTGTGGCCCGGGCTGCGGTCGCGCCCGTCGCGGGTCAGCGAACGGATGCGGGTGTGGATGACCTCCATCTCCTCGGCGCGGAAGGCATCCTGCAGGCGGCGCACGTTGGGCAGGACGGTCTCCTCCAGGCGATGGAAATAGTACTCCTGGGCCTCCAGCGGGATGCCGGATTCGGCCGAATCCGCGAACACCCCGTGGCCGCGCGCGGCGTCCAGGTACTGCAGGTCGATGCACAGCAGGGCGACATGGTGCTCGCGCAGCTCGCGCCGCAGTACCGGCTTGCTGATCAGGCTCTCCTGGTACTGCTCGCGCAGCGGATCCAGGGAGTCGTAGTCGGTCAGGCGGGAAACGTTGTCGTCGGCCATGCCGCGGGCTCCTTGAACGGTTGGGGTGGCGCTACTGCGGGGCCGCCAGTGCCAGCGCACTGTGCAGGGCCAGGTTGGCGCCGGTCTCGATGTCCTCCCAGTTTGTCCATTCCGCGGCCGAATGGGAACGCCCCTGCAGGCTGGGCACGAAGATCATCCCGGTGCGGGTGATCGCACTCATGCTCTGGGTGTCGTGCGCCGCGCCGCTGGGCATGGTGATGTATTCCAGTCCCATGCGTTCGGCCTGGCCCTCGATGGTCTGCACGATCCCGGTGTCGCAGCGCACCGGATCGATCTCCGAGAGCACGTCGAACTCGAACATCAGGTCGCGCCGCCGGGCCAGGCTGGAGAGCGTGCGCCGAGCCGCATGCGCCAGGGCGGTCAGGACCTTCTCGTCGGTGTCCCGCACCTCGAACGAAAAGGTCGCCATGCCGGGCACGGTGTTCGGTGCCCCCGGGGACAGTTCGACGCGGCCGATGGTTGCGCGCGAGTTGGGGCTGCCGTGTTCCTCCAGCAGACGGTCGATCTCGCCGCCGAACTCGGCCAGGCCCTGGAACGCGTCCGCGCGCATGTCCATGGGCGTGGTGCCCGCATGGTTGGGCTGGCCCTTCAGGCGCACCTCCCACTTGAACAGCCCGGTGATGGCCTCCACCACCCCCACGCTCAGGCCGCGCCGGTCCAGCACCGGCCCCTGTTCGATGTGGGTCTCGATGAAGGCGTGCAGGGTGTTCGGATCGCGCCGCGCGGCCAGCGCGTCGTCGGCGTTCAGGCCCCAGGCCGCCATCGCGTCCACCAGGCTCACGCCCTCCAGGTCGCGCGCATGGCTGATGCTCTCCGGGGTCAGCTTGCCGGCCATCGCCTGGGAGCCGAACATCCCGCCGAAGCGGCCCTCCTCGTCGGTGAAGTCGATCACCTCCAGCGGGTACTGCAGCTCGATGCCCTGCTCCTGCGTGGTGCGCAGCACCTCCAGCCCGATCAGCACGCCCAGCGCGCCGTCCAGCGGACCGCCGCCGGGCACCGTGTCGAGGTGCGAGCCCATCGCCACCACCGGGCGCCGGCCGTCGTACTGCAGACGGCCGTGCAGGTTGGCGGCCCCGTCCTGCCACACGTCCAGCCCTGCGGCCTCCAGGCGGTGGCGGAACCACTCGCGACCGGCCCGATCGCCGTCGGAGAACGCGCGGCGGTGCAGGCCGCGGTCGGCGTCGCGGCCGATCTGCGCGAGGTCGTTAATGTCCTGCTGCAGGCGCTGCATGTTGATGGCGAAATCGGGCATGAAGGTCTCCGGTTGGCCGGGCCAACGGCCCGGGGCATGGGGGTCAGCCGCGCGGGCGGCCCCGCAGCAGCACGACGATCAGCACCAGGAACACCGCGCCGCCGACAGCGAAGAAACCAAAGGCGCGCGCCAGGCCGTGATGCTCGACCACGACCGTGATGCGGTCGCTCCAGGCATCCTCGTCGGCGTCGGCCGCGCGCAGCCGGAAACGGTATTCACCGTCCGGCAGGCCGCTGATCACGCGGCTGGTGTCGCCGCCTTCGTAGATCACGCCGGCATCGTCGAAATCGGGGCCGCTGGCGCGTTCCAGCACCACCGCCCCGGGCGCCTCCCAGTGCAGGGTGAACCCGCCATCGGCGGAGTGCTCGGGGGGATCGTCGAAGCGGGGTTCGGCCAGGGCCGGGGCGGCCAGCAGGACGAGCGCCAGCGCCAGCACCGGAAGGCGGCCGAAGCTGGCGGCGAGGCGGAGCATCCCGCTCAGGCTCCACCCTCGAACGGCTTGAGGCCGGCGCGCTGCTCGGTGGACTGCATGGTTTCCACCAGCATCGCCAGGTTCTGGTCCAGATCGGCCAGTTCGTCCGGCGGCATGGATTCCAGCGCCCGGTTCAGTTCGCCCTGGGGGGCGGCCGGGGCGCGTTCCAGCAGTTCCTGTCCGGTCTCGGTCACGTACAGACGCACGATGCGCTGGTCGCGCTCCGGGCGGCGACGTTCGACCAGGCCCTGCTGCTCCAGCTTGTCCAGCAGGTTGGAGGTGGTGGAGGCATGCACCGACAGCCGCCGCGACAGGTCGCTCACGTTCAGGCCCGGCGTGCGCTGGAGCTCCCACAGCGCCCACAGCTGCGAGGCGCTGATCCCGCAGGCCCGCTCCACCGCGCGCGAATGCCCCTGCAGCGCCCGGATGATCACCCGCAGCTGGCGGATGACCGAGCGTGCGGGGTCCTCGCCCCCGGACGGGGCTGCGGACGTTTGGGTGGCGGCGCTGGCGGATGACATGCGGTTCTCGGCGGTGATGGTCAACGAACATTATTTTTGCGCAAAAATACCTCCGGCGCAAACCGTGCCACCAAAACACGGCCCGGTGGCCTCTACCCGGTGCGACCGCACCATGCCGCCGTGCGTTCGGCGGTACTTCGGTACCCGCAGCCGGTCTTCCTGTCTGTTGTGCACAACAGACGCACCACGTACGTGCATGTGGGCCCTTTACAACGAATTAGACTTCGTTTATATAACCACACTGGTGTGCAGTGGAATGGATCGTCCGCGATGTTCCGCGCGCAGCTGTTGCAAGAGCCGCACACCGACCGGACGGCGGAGCCGGTTCCGGACATCCCGAAAAGTTTCAATTGAGCGCGAGGACAGGAAGATGATGAACAGGAAGATGCTTGCCGCGGCCGTGGCCGCGACCCTGGCCGCTCCCGGCATGGCCATGGCCCAGGAAGAAGGCGCCGGTCCGATCGACTGGGATTTCTACGGCTCCCTGCGGCTTCAGTATGAAGCTGCCGACCCGGCTGAAGAAGATAGCTACGACGGTTTCCGCGATGCCTACTCGCGCGTGGGCTTCACCGGCAGCCTGCCGCTCAACGAAGGCCTGAACGCCTTCGCTCAGCTGGAAATGCCGCTGGATCTGGCCAATGGCAAGGTGCAGGATCCGTTCAATACGGCCGATGAAGACATTCGCATCGGCAAGATCGGCCTCGAGTCGGATGTGGCCGGCACGTTTGCCTACGGCCGCGACTGGATGCCCTACTACAACGCGATCGCGTTCCCGGTCGACATGTTCAGCTCCTTCCAGTCGGGCTTCGCGACCTATACCACGTTCCGCGAAAGCGACAGCGTGATGTACTACTCCCCCGACTTCAACGGCTTCTCCTTCGGGGCGGCCTACAGCGCCAACTCGGGATATGCCGACAGCTCCGGTTCTCCGGACGACCGTTACCAGCTGACCGGTTCCTACTCGTTCCAGGACACCACGCTCTCGCTGGGCGTTGACGACGTCGATGGCGCCCAGAACACCCGTATCTGGGGCTTCTCCGCGATGCACAGCATGGGTGACCTGTCCCTGTCCGCCAAGGTCGAATACATCGACAGCGATCAGGACGCGGACGTGTTCGGTGATGACGGAGACATCGCCGCCAACGTGTACGCCGCGTACGACTGGGGTCAGCATACCTTCAAGGGCACGCTCGCCAACGTCGACAACTACGGTGAAGACGTCGTGCATCTGGGTTACGACTTCAACGTCAACGATGCCCTGAAGTTCTTCGCCGAGTACTATTACGAGGAAGAGCCGACCGGTGCGATTCCGGCCGAGCGTGCGCGTGATACCGGCACGGATCCGATCCCGTTCCCCGAAGACGGCTCCAACAAGGTCTTCATGGTCGGCATGCACTACAGCTTCTGATCGCGCATCGCGCGAGTTTCAGCAAGCGGCTGTAACGGGAAGGCCCGCATCGCGAGATGCGGGCCTTCTTTCGTTGGAGGCAGGGCCGGTGGCGCAGTGTGCCCCGAAGCCCCTTCAGTGGCCGGCGTCGAACAGTTCGCCGGCATCCGGCAGCGGCACGTTCAGGTGCAGCGAGGCGGCCATCATCCGCACGAGTTCGCGCTGTTCCGCGGTGGGGTCGCCGCGTTGCTGCACGGTGTGGTCCATGGCCTGCAGCAGCCGCTGGCGGTCGTGGCGCGGCATGCGCGCCAGGCGCTCCAGCGCGCGGTCGAGGATGCGTGCCCAGGCCGCGGACTGGCTGGCCTGACGCAGTTCCTCGGGGATGGGGGCGCTGAACGGCAGGCTGCCGGTGAAGCGGCCCAGGCCGGCGATCAGCGCGGCCTCGGCCGCCTCGAGGTCGTCGGGGTGGCCGTGCAGCGCGAGGGTCGCCAGCAGGTAGCGTGCCGCGTTTTCGCGATGCCGGGCGTTCTTCTCGGCGGGATCCTTGCGCCCGTGCGTCCTTTCGCCCCTGTGCCCGTGACGCCGGTCGAGGTGTTCGATCAACATGCGGCCGAGGGCGTACTCGGTGGCGGACAGGCGGCCGTCGGCATGGATCAGGCGTTCCACGAGTCCGGCCAGGGTCCGTTGTTCGTCGCGGCTCAGCCGAGCCAGCGCAGGGAAAGCCATCTCGGTCAGCGGAAGACGGTGTTCGGCCGCGGGTTCGGGGACCATCGCACGGAGCTGCCGCACGCGTTCTTCGCTCTCCGGGCCGCGGGTCTCCAGGATCATGCGGAGCTGCTGTTCGCGGATCTCCGGATCCGGATGCAGGATCAGGTAGAGCACCAGATCCGCGACCCAGTGCGGATTGCGGGCGGAACGTGCCAGCTCGCCCGGCAGTGCGGCCAGCAGGGCGGCGGCCAGCGAGCCGGGGACGGCCCCGAAGGCCTCGCCCAGGGGGCCGTTCTCCTCCTCTTCCCGTTGCTGCTCGGCGGCAGCCTCCTGCTCGCGGCGTCGGCGCTCGCGTTCGGTCACCGCACGGCGTACCCGGTCGGTGGCCTCGCGGCCCAGGCGTTCCAGACCCTCCTCGTCGAGTGGCTGGCCCAGCCGCTCCAGGCGTTTCTCCAGCGGCGGATGGGTATCGAGCAGCTGGTCAATGGCGCCGTTGGCGAACAGCATGTGTCCGACCATTGCCGGGCTGGCGTTGAGACCGGCGTAGCGCGCGGCTACCTTGCGCAGGGCGCCGGCCATGCCGTCCCCATTGCGGGTGAACTGCACCGCGTGGGCATCCGCGCGGTACTCCTGTTCGCGCGCGATGGCTGCGCGGATCAGGCGCCCGCCGAGCAGCCCCGCCCCACCGGCGGCCACCAGCGCGAAGTTGAACCACACCGGCCCCCGCATCTCTCCCGGGTCGCTGCGCGCGCGCCGTCCGGGCAGCATGCCCAGGCCCAGCAGCGCGATCATCTCGATGCCGAACAGGATGCCGACCAGCTGGGTGTTCAGGCGCATGTCGCCGGCACGGATATGGCCGAATTCGTGGGCGACCACCGCTTTCAGTTCCTGGCGGTTGAGGCTCTCGATGGCCCCGCGCGTCACCGCGATGGCCGCGTCATGCGGTGTGAAGCCGGCGGCGAAGGCGTTGATGCCCAGCTCGCGTTCCAGCACGAAGATCGCCGGCACCGGCAGCCCGGAGGCGATCGCCATCTCCTCGACGATGTTGCGCAGCCGCCGGTTCTTCGGGTCCTCGGGCTCGGCGTCCACCGGATCGCCGCCCATCTCGCGGGCGATGCCGCGCCCGCCGCCGGCACGCCGCAGCTGGTACAGGCGCCACAGGCTGGCCCCGGCGATGACCGCGATCGCCAGGCCGGTGGTCCACAGCAGGAAGCCACGGTGCTCCGCGAGCATCTCGGCGGTGGGCATGAGCTGCCGGAGCTCCTGCCAGGGTTCGATCAGGGTATACAGCAGCAGGAGGTTGAGCAGCGCCACCATCAGCACTACCACCAGGGCGAACAGCCCCAGCAGCAGCGTCAGCCGCCGGCGTGCCCGGTCCTGGTATTCAAAGAAGCGCATTCCTTCGCCGTCCCCGGTTGTCTCCCCGTTACCCCGTATACAACCGGGTTTTGTGCGCGGGGGCAAGGCCGCTGCCCGCATCGGGTGCGAGCACGCTCCCACGGGGTCAGTCGGTCCGTTCGGCGGGGGCCTCTTCGCGCCCGGGCTGGGGTAAGCGGTCGGGGTTGGCGACGCGCGCGATCCACAGCGCCAGCAGGACCGCGGGGATGCCGATCGCGGCCGAACTGACGAAGAACCAGAACCAGCCCATGAACTCGGCCATCACCCCGGTGAAACCGGCGAGGAACTGCCCGGGCAGGGTCATCAGGGAGCTGAACAGGGCGTACTGGGTGGCGGTGTAGGCGCTGTTGGTGAGACTGGAGAGGTAGGCGATGAACACCGAGATCGCCATGCCGCCGGTCACGTTGTCGGCCATGATGGCGAATACCAGCCCGTAGAGCTCCGGACCCAGCAGGGCCAGCCAGGAGAAGGTCAGGTTGGTGATCGGCGCCAGCAGCGCGGTGGCGATCAGCATGCGCATGATGCCGAAGCGCGCGACCAGCAGTCCGCCCACGGCGGCCCCGCCCAGGGTCATCGCCAGGCCGAAGGCCGCGGCGATATTGGCGATCTGATCCTTGGTGAAGCCGATGTCCAGGTAGAACGGGTTGGCCATCACGCCCATGAAGATGTCGCTGATGCGGAAGATCGCGATGAACGCGATGAGCAGCAGGGCGATGCGGCCGAAGCGCTTCCAGAACTCCACGAACGGGCAGACGAAGGCGCCGATCAACCAGGCCTTGAAGGCGCGCCAGTAGCCGGTGTCCGAGGTGTTGTTGATGTAGTCGAGCACGCGCTGCTCGATCTGCGCGGTCTTGCGGTCGCGCTCGGCCACCTCGGGCTCGCGCACGATCAGGGTGCAGATCACGCCCACCAGCATGAGTGCGGCCATGGTGCCGTAGGCCAGGCCCCAGGTCCCCACCGCGGCGATGTGCAGTGCCCCGGCCCCGGCGGTCAGCAGAGCCACGCGGTAGCCGGTCACGTAGGCCGCGGCCATTGCCCCCTGGCGTTCCTTGCTCACCGCCTCGATTCGGTAGGCGTCGATGGCGATGTCCTGGGTCGCCGCCGCGAACGCCGTGATCACCGCCCACACCGCGACCAGCCATAGCTGCTCGGTGGGGTCGGTGAGCGCGATGCCCGTGAGCGAGATGATGATCAGCCCCTGCGCCAGCAGCATCCACGCGCGACGCCGGCCGAACAGCCGCGTCAGCACCGGCAGCGCCAGGCGGTCCACGATCGGCGCCCACAGCACCTTGATGCTGTAGGCCATGCCCACCCAGCTGAGGAAGCCGATCGACGACAGCTCCACCCCGAGGTCGCGCAGCCAGGCGGTAAACGTCCCGCCGGTGAGCAGCAGCGGCAGCCCGGCGGCAAAGCCGAGGAACAGCATGCCGATGACACGCGGGTGGCGGTACACCGCCAGTGCCGCGCGCCAGTCACGGCGCGGTGCGGCCTGCGCGTCGTCGGCGGCGCTCATCGACGGGGCATGTGCCGGACCGGGAGCCCGGTGCGGCTGTCAGGGCGCGTAGTCATAATCGATCCAGAACGGCGCGTGATCGGAGAAGCGCTGCTCGGTATAGATGAACGGGTCGCGCGCGGTGGCGGCGATGCCCGGCGTGGCGATCTGGTAGTCGATGCGCCAGCCCACGTTCTTCGCCCAGGCCTGACCGCGGTTGGACCACCAGGTGTACTGCCCGGGGCGGTCGTCCAGCCGGCGGAACACATCCACCATGCCGATCTCGTCGAACAGGTGGTCCAGCCACGCCCGTTCCTCGGGCAGAAAACCCGAGTTCTTGCGGTTGGAGCGGTAGTTGGTCAGGTCGATCTCCTTGTGCGCGATGTTCCAGTCGCCGCAGATCACCCATTCGCGCCCGTCCTGCATGCGCTCGGCCAGCCACGGGCGGAAGAAATCGAGGAAGCGCCATTTCGAGTCCTGACGGTGATCGCCCGAGGAGCCGGACGGCAGGTACAGCGACACCACCGAAAGGTTGCCGAAGCGCATCTCCACGTAGCGCCCCTCGTTGTCCGCCTCCTCGAAGCCCAGCCGGGTGATCACCTCGTCCGGCTGCATCCGGCTGTACATGGCCACACCGCTGTAGCCGGGTTTCACTGCATCCACGTAGGCGCTGTGATAACCGGGCGGATGGAAGGGCTCGCCCTGGATCTGGTGGATCTGGGCCTTGGTCTCCTGGATGCAGACCACGTCGGCTTCGGTGGCGGGCAGCCAGTCGAAGAAGCCCTTGCGGGCGGCGGCACGGATGCCGTTGGCGTTCATGGACATTATGCGCATGGCGCGCAACGATACCCGCGCGCGCGGCCGGCGAAAAGACCCGCCCGGACGCTGTGTCAGAATAGGGACCGTTTCCCCTCGCAATCGACCATGGAGCCGTCATGACCGCCCACGCCTTCCTCGAATACGCCCTGCAGCGCGACGTCCTGCGGTTCGGCGAGTTCACGCTGAAATCGGGCCGCACCAGCCCCTATTTCTTCAACGCCGGGCTGTTCAACCGCGGCTCCGACCTGGCCCGCCTGGGCGAGTTCTATGCGCAGGCGATTGTCGATTCCGGGATCGACTTCGATCTGATCTTCGGCCCGGCCTACAAGGGCATCCCGCTGGCGGCGGCCGTGGCCGAGGCGCTGTACCGCGACCACGACATGGATCGCCCCTGGGCCTTCAACCGCAAGGAGGCCAAGGACCACGGCGAGGGCGGCAACATCGTGGGCGCCCCGCTGGAGGGCCGCGTGCTGATCGTGGACGACGTGATCACCGCCGGTACCGCCATCCGCGAATCGGTGGACATCATCCGCGCCGCCGGCGCCGCGCCGGTGGGGGTGGCCATCGCCCTGGACCGCGAGGAGCGCGGTGCGGGCGAGCGTTCGGCCATCCAGGAAGTGGAGAGTGACCTGGGCATGCAGGTGGTGCGCGTGGCGCGGCTGACCGACCTGGTCACCCTGCTGGAGCAGACCGGCCGCGCGCCGGAGCACCTGGACGCCCTGCGCGCCTACCGCGCCGAATACGGCGTCTGACGGGGTGTGATGTCGCGACAGATCGACCTCCCTGAAACACGCCTCCCGGAAACACGATAGATCTGGACCGCCACCCTGGCGTACCCGCCGACCGAGCCATTGACCAACGGACATGGCCCGGGTCTTTCTGCTGGTGGATTGCCGTCGGTGGTGGTGCCTGACGGACACGGCATTGCGTTTTGTGAACCTTTTCCCTTGATCCTGTTACCCGTATTCCGGATCGTCTGCAGGCAACCAAAGCCCTGACCACGGAGTGGTTAATGCCTTCTCGC